>JAGMDA010000239.1 GCA_023128935.1 Candidatus Eiseniibacteriota bacterium
GCCCCCCCCTGCTCACCCCGCCCGCCCCCGCGCGACCGCCGCCATCCCCTGCCCGCTCCCCACCCACCCCCGCGCGACCGCCGCATCCGCGCTCCATTTCGGGTTGAGGGCCTCGGTCTGAAGCTCTAGAGTCCCGTGGATTGCCGCCGCTGGAGCTTACCCAGTGCGGCCCGCCAAAGGGCAGTGCCATGTCCTGAGCAGGGTGCCATCGCGGGTAGGAACCCCAAGCGCCATGCTCAGGGGTGAGCACCGGAGGCAAACCGGATGCGGGCCCAGAGGCTGCAGAGCGCATAGTGGGGAGGTTCGAGAGTGCAGATAGTGATCGTCGGAGCTGGGACGGTTGGTTTCGACTTGGCAGTCCAATTGCAAAGGGCGCAGCACGACGTCTCCCTGGTGGAGCATGACCCACAGCGCTGCGCTTCGATTCGGGAGAAGCTGGACATCCTCGTCGTGGAGGGTTCGGGAAGCAGCCCGAGTGCCTTGGATGGGGCTGGCTTGCGAGAGGCCCAGATGGTGCTGGCGGTCACCTCCGTCGACGAGGTCAATATCCTGGTCTGCGGCTTGGCCAAGCAGTGGGGTGTCGAGAGCCGTATCGCCCGCATTCGCAGCCGGGAATTCTCGGGACGCAGCACCAAGGTCGACATGCAGAAGCTCGGGATAACCCAATTCATCGACCCCGAGAGACTGAGTGTGCGGATCATCGATCAAATTGCCATGATTCCGGATGTGGAGGAGGTCTTCAGCTACCACGATGGTGAGGTTCTGATCGTACGCCATGTGATGAAAGAGGCCATGCCGATCATCGGTCATACTCTGGCCGAGGCGATTCAGATGGCCGGTACGCACCGCTTGCTGGCCGTCGCCCTCCGGCGGGAGGGAGAGACGCGGATTCCAACAGGGGCGGATGTTTTCAAGCCCGGTGACGATTTCACGACCGTAATTCCCCGCGCTTCCCTGCCCAAGTACATGGAATTCCTTGGTCTCGCCGGGCGCCGGGTCCGCAAGGCTGTCATCGCCGGAGACGGAAGAACCGCGATCCTTCTATGCGATGCGCTCAAGTCGTGGGTCGAGGATGTAACGCTCGTCGATCCCGACCAAGCCCACGGCCTTCGGGCGGCTGAGAATCTAGGCGGTGTTGAGGTCATTCACGGAGATCCAACCGAGCGCGACGTCCTGCGCGAGGTCAACGTGGCCGGGTCTGACATTTTCGTGGGCGCCGGGCGGGCCACCACTCCCAATGTGATGAGCGCGCTTCTGGCCCGCTCCGAGGGCACCCCCAAGGTCGCCGCCATCTCCTACGAGCCGCAGAGCAATCGCCTCTTCCGGGAGATCGGGGTTCAGCACGTCGTCAGTCCGCGGCGAGCAGTGGCACGGGAGATCATGGACCTGATCCATCGCGGGCGCATGTCCATGGAACTGCAGTTGCGGGACCTTGACATCGAATCGATCGAGATCCTGGCAGAACCCGGCAGCAAGATCACTAGTGGGCCGCTGCGCAAGGTCTGGCAAACGTTCCGCAGCAAGGCCATTGCGGGGGCTGTGGTGCATGAGGGAGTTCCGCTGATCCCGGGAGGCGATACCCGGATCAAGGAGGGCGACAGCGTCATTGTGGTCACCCAGCCCAAGTCAGCGCGCAAGATCGAGAAGCTCTTTCGAAAGCGATAGGCGATGAAGGCCAAGGCTGTCTTTTTTGCGATCGGCCGCTTACTGCAGCTCATGGGCGGCGTCCTGCTCATCCCCTTTGGGATCTGCCTGTGGGATGAAAAGCATCTGCTAGGGCAGGCGCTGCTGTCACAACCGGAAACAATCGCCTTTCTGGTGTCGGTTCTCGTCTCCCTGGCGTTGGGCACGTTACTTCAGGCCATCTGCCGATCGGCCCGGGATGACCAGGGCATCCGGGAAAGCTTCGCGATCGTGAGCCTTGGCTGGATCACGCTGGCCCTGGTCGGCTGCATCCCATTCATCGTTTGGTTCATCGCGCAGCGGGTTGCAGTTGGCCCAGCCGGGATCCTGGCGGCCTTCACGGATGCCTATTTCGAGGTGATGAGCGGGTTCACCACAACCGGTGCCACCATCCTCACAGATATTGAAGTGCTCCCCCGCGGCCTCCTGTTGTGGCGGAGCCTCACTCACTGGCTTGGCGGGATGGGTATCATCACCCTGGCGCTGGCGATCTTCCCCGCCATGGGAGTCGGCGGTTATCAAATGTTCCGGGGCGAGGTTCCGGGACCCAGCGCGGACCGTCTCCGGCCACGTCTAGCCGAAACGGCAAAGGTCCTTTGGGGCGTCTATCTACTGCTCACCGCCGTCGAGACGCTCCTGCTCAAGCTTGGCGGCATGGAAGTCCTGGACGCCGTGTGCCATGCATTCGGGACCATGGCCACCGGAGGGTTCTCAACCCGGAACGCCTCAATCGGCGCCTATCAGAGCGCCTACATTGACTGGGTCGTGGTCGTCTTCATGCTGCTGGCGGGCACGAACTTCTTCATCCATTACCGTCTGATCTTCCGCCAAGATTGGTCGGCCGTCATGCACAACCGGGAGCTCCACTTCTACTTGGGCACCGTACTGACTGCCATACTCGTCACTACAGCCGTGCTCTATATCGGAGGTCTACCGGCCGCGGATGTATCGGCGTCACATTATCAGTTCGAACCGCGGGGCGCCGAGGAGCACATGGCCCACATTGCAGCGCAGGAAGCCAATGTCAAGAGCCTGGGCGGAGCCCTGCGCCACGCGGCATTCCAGGTCGTGGCCATCGTCACAACCACCGGATACGGCACAGCGGACTTCGACAGCTGGCCCCGCGTCCTCGGGCTCCTGCTTGTGATCCTCATGTTCTGGGGCGGGTGCGCGGGTTCCACGGGCGGCGGAATGAAGATGATCCGGATCCTGGTCGTGTCGAAAACCGCTTGGAGAGAACTCAAGAAGGTAGTGCGGCCACACCTGATCTCACCCCTCAAGGTGGGTGGCTGTACGCTTCAGGAGGAAATGGTCGCCAGTATCCTGGGGTTCTTTCTGCTGTTCCTCGGGCTCTTCGTAGTCTGTTCGCTCCTCATGACTCTCTTCATCCCCGACCTGACCACGGCGGTGGCCTCTGTCGCTGCAACAATCGGGAATATCGGTCCAGGGCTCTCCGGGGTCGGTTCCACGCAAACCTATGCCTGGATTCCAGCGCCGGGCAAATGGATCCTCATCCTATGCATGCTTCTCGGTAGGCTGGAGATCTTCACGGTCCTCGTGCTGCTGCGCCCGTCTTTCTGGAAGCGCTAACCCATGCTTCTCACCAGGCACCGTCGCGAGAGCGCATAGATGCATGCCTGCAAGGAGCCGAGGCCGGGTCCGCAGAGAGCCCGCAGCAAATCCGTAGCGCGTGCCCTCATCCAGGGGCAGACGCAAGCTGAGCGGTTAGGCCCGCTGCGGATCCGGCCTCGGCGGAGCTTGAGTAGAGGAAGTTCGGGCTAGGCCGCTTGGGCCTTACGCCCCTCGAGCGGGATGCGGATGATGAATGTCGTTCCTTCATTCTCACGGGTCTCGAATGTGATAGTACCCGCATGTTTCTCCATCGCGGAGTGACATAATGTGAGCCCCTGCCCCGTGCCTTGTCCGACCTCCTTGGTAGTAAAGAAGGGATCGAAGACCTTGCCCCGAATCTCCTCAGGGATCCCCCCTCCCGTATCGCATACTCGGATCTCCGCGAATTCCCCGTCCCGACGGGTCGTTATGGTGATGGTCCCCTTGGGGCCCTCTTTTCCCTCTTCTACTTCTACGACATCCTTGATGGCATGCGCGGCATTCACGATCAGATTGAGAATAACCTGATTGATCTCTCCCAAAAAGCAGTTGACTAGACAAAGCGATGGATCAAAGTTCATCACCATGTCAGCCACGTACTTCCACTCATTGCGACTGACGACCGTCACATTCTCGATGGCCTGATTCATGTCACAGGCCGTCATCTCCTCCGTACCGGGGTGCGAATAGGCCTTCATCGCCGCTACAATCTGGGCCACGCGATTTGCGCCCTCCTGTGCGGCGTCAATAGCGCTCGGTATCTCCTCCCTCAGGCCCTCGATGTCCAACTCCTCCGCCTCGGAGTCAATCTCAGCCACCAGCTCTTGCTCCAACCCCTCGCCCTTGACTTGCTGAAGCAGGCGTTCGTGCTTGCAAAGCAACACACACAGCTCCTCGAACGCTTGACCCAGAAACTGAACGTTGTCCCCTACATACTGTATTGGCGTGTTGATCTCATGAGCGATTCCAGCCGCCAGTTGACCGATCGATTCCAGCTTCTGTGCCTGGGAAAGCTGATGCTCCAAAATCCTCCGCTCGGTAATATCTTCTCCCAGCAACAGAAACCCTGTCTGCTCCTTGCGCCCGCCATAGGGATTGATGGTCAAGGTCAAGACGCCGCTCTTTCCGTTCGGACGGACGTATGTCAGATCATCCAATTGGACCGGATCCCTACTTTCACGGCACCTCTCGACCGCTTCCTTGATCCGCTCCCAATTCAACTCAATCCCGCATTTCCAGAACGAGGCACCCATTATATCCTGCGCACGAATGCCGAACGTTCTCTCGCTCGGTGTGTTCCAATGCAGCAACCTTCCGTCTGCCCCCACAGCCATGAGCAGGGAGGGAATAGACGCCAAGAGCTGTTCGGTCCGCGCGTTTTGATCCCGCAGCGCACGCTCTGCCTTCTTCCGCTCGCGGATGTCCTGCGCGACCCATACCCTCCCCTCAATGGCCCCATCGTCACCCTGCAGCATGGAGCAGGACAGGAGCATGGGCACCTTCACCCCGCTCTTGGACATGAAATATGTCTCCACATTGCAGGCTTTCTTTCCCTGGCTGCATCCAATCAACCACCCACACTCACGCTCCTCTGAAGGCAGCAAGCTAACGGCAGCTTGATTAATGAGCCCGGGCTCCGCGTATCCAAGGAGTTCTAACGCAGCACGATTCACCCTCTTGATCATCCCTTCCGAGTCCAGCACGATGAGGCTGTCGGTCATGGACTGGAGAATGTTGTCGACATACTGTTTCGAGACCAAGCTACTCGACAACTCCACTGTCATCCGATTGAACGATGTGGCCAGCCGCCCGATCTCATCGTCCCTTTCAACCGGCACCTGGTAGCCCAGGTCACCACCCGCAATCCTCTCGATGCCTTTCACAAGTATGGCTATTGGTCCAACCAAGGTGAGTCTGAGCATGAATGCCCATATAGCCGATGCCAAGAGGATCGTGATCACAATAACCACGGCCACGGTCCGCTTGTTCCCGTCCATTTTTTGATTGAGCCCCGCCAGAGATACTGACAAGTGAATCGTCCCAATCGTATCCTCAACCGCCACCCCTCCGCCCAGAATCATCTCATCGCTGTCGGGCTCCAGCACTCGCGTCGTTATGACCGAACCCTCATAGAACCTGACGTCCGCACCTGTTTGAGACCCGCTCTCAGCAAGGCATTCGCCACGCAAATCCTTAGTGCAGCAATAGACCACATCCCCCTGGGCAACGATTCCCTCAACCAGCTCCCCGATCCTCTCGAGATCCCCAACCAAGACGGGGTATTCGATGCTTGTCGCCATGCCATTGAGCAGCACAACCATGCGCTTATCCAGCTCATCGCTGAGTGCGGCTGTCTCTTGTCGTATGAAATACGCGCCCAGAAATAGCGTCGACGCCAGTACAACGCCGATGGAAACCAAGTTGATCCTCTTTTGGATGCCACCCATCATCGTCCGAACACCACCCTTGCTTCATCCTCGATCTGCCGCTGGTTCCGGATTCCGAAGCGTTCCGCCGCGACCACGTTGAACGACAGCTCGGTAATCCGTGGCTCTTCGGGCGCAAGGTCGCCGGGGTTCTCCCCACGGAGGACGCGCAATGCGATCTCCGCGGCCTGGCGTCCCAGATCCCGGTAGTCACAATCCAAAGAGAACAGTGCGCCCGCTTTCGTGTAGTGGGCCGAAAGCCCGATAACTGGGAACTTGTATCTCAGGCTCTGCAGCAGCAGGTGCTCAACCGACTTCGGGGAATATATGTCTGCGTCTGGAAGTATGAGATAGGAGTCAATCCGCCCCACGATGCTTCTCAGTGCACTCGGCAGCTCACTCTCGGATTCAATTGGCACTGCCACCAGTTCTAACCCCAGTTCCCCGCAGTACCGTGATATGTCTTCCATCTGGTTCGTCAGCGCGGGGGAGTATATCACGCCCACTTTGCGCGCCTCTGGGACCAACCGCTTCAGTGTGCTCAGCTTTGCGGCAGGGGAGATCTCCATTGACACGCCGGTCATGAGTGGCCCAGCCAGCTCATTCGCTCTGAAGGCCATGCAGAAGATCACCGCAACGTCGCCGAGGCTATCCCGCGCCAGTTTCGCTGGTTTCGTGCCGAGGGTCAGAACGAGGTCGGGGCGCTCGCGGCGGATGGAACCGAGTATCTGCCCCGAGGGTTCCTCCTTGAGGTTGAACCGCATCACCTCTAATGAAACCGCCGCCTGACCGACCACACTCTGGAAGCCGCTCCAGGCCTCTTGGTAGGCGTTCGCCTGGGAGGGGAATACGACTGCCAGTTTCGCGTGCTCCGACCCTGCACACCGGGCCGGTTGACCAAGCGCCACGGCGAGAAGTAGCAGAATTACGAACCAGCGCATTGGTCCTCGTGTGTCAGTGGAATGGCATTGCTCAATGCCCGTAGTGGACGCCTGCGGTTATCCTGCGGCCCACGACATCCCCGGTGTGCCACCCATCCGGAGGATGATTCGACTCATAGTGGCGCTGATTAAAAATGTTGGATGCGTTGATGCTGAATTTCAGGCAATCCGCAGCGCCATACGCCAATTGCGCATCAACCGTGTTGTATGAGTCGACATGGGACGGTCCTGCTCCTACCCGCCCAAAGACCGGGTTGGACGTCAGGTACATCTCGTAGTAGTGGTCCACGTAGTGGCCCATTGCCGTAAACGACCATCTGCCACTATCTACCTGCATTCCAACATTGACCTTGTGCTCTGGATCGAGCGGCAGATCACCAAAGTCATCCCGGTGGAGTGTCTGGTAGGTGTAGTTGGCAAACACCGTCACCCCTGCTGCAAGCATCGCTTCGCAGTCCAATTCCGCGCCTTTTTGATATCCATCCGAGACGTTCATCGCCGGTCCCATTTGCGTATTGTCAATGAGGTCGCGGTATTCGTTGTAGTAGGCTGTGGCCTTCAGCGAGATTCCATTTCCCAGCCTGCCGTAGTAGCTCAACTCATAGGACGTTATACCCTCCTCGTCCAGATCGGGATTTCCCTTCGCGAAGGGATATGCGATGCCCGCATTCGTCTGCTGGAAGAGCGATGGGAGGTAGTATCCGCTGGCGACAGTGAAGCGCAGGCTCGTCTGCGGAGAAGGCTTATAGATCAGACAACCCCGTCCCAGGCCAAGGTAGTCCAGATGTGTCTGGTATTCTCCCCGAGCCCCGAGGGTCAAGATGAATTGATCGCCCAGGTGTTGTTCATGCTCGACATTGACTGCTGCATCATCTATGTCATGCCACTCGGTGCTGCCAATGACTGGCCCGCCTTCAAAGGTTTCCTTGAGTGTGTTCACCTCCCATACGGTGTGCTTGACGAATCCGCCAAATGAGGTCACGCTCTGTCCCCACCGGATGGCGCGGAAGAACTCCGTCTCGCAATTGGAGTCCTTTACCTCATAGGTGTCATTCCAGAAGGTCTTCTCATGGTTGTTGAAGAAGAAGCGGAGCCAGGTATCCGGGCGGTCATAGCGTGCTGCCGCAAATATGGTGGTTGGATTGCAGACGGAGGAGATCACGTTCTGCGCGTCGGAGTATCGCCCCATGAGCGATATGGACGACTGATCACTCGTAGTGCAGACCACCTTGCAAGTGGCGTAATCAACCGTGTGGCCGTCGCGCTCCTGAGGTCTCTTGGGTTCTTCCCATTGCTCGGATTCGCGGTGGCCGCAAGACAGATGATAGCTAACGTTCCCCCTACTTCCCGCATAGCCAACATTTCCGCGGATGGTGTTCCAGTTGCCGCCCACGAAATTGGCCTTGAGGCCACGCAGCTGCTCGGGGGTTTTGGTGATGATATTGATCACACCGCTGAACGCATTGCCTCCATAGAAGATCGCGCCAGGACCTTTGATGATCTCGATGTGATCGATCTCTTCGAGATCGAATGGCGCCCAATCAAGGAAGATGTGGTTCGCGTGATACATGAAGACATTGTTCCCATCCAGCGTCACAAGCACGTGTCCCGTATCGCAGAACCCTCGAACTCCCACGACATGCTGCCCGGCGTCGCTCTCCCTGACATCGATCCCCGGCACAGAACGCAGAACGTCGGCGAGATTGGTGGCCCCTGAACGCCTGATATCCTCGGCCGTGATGATGTCGATGCTCGACGCGGCTTCCGTAATGGGCTGGAGGCGCTTACTGGAAGCAAAGACAATCGGAATCTCCATGAAGAGCAGTTCATCCTCCGTTGCCGCCGGATCAGCAAGCGTGCTGGGTACGGCACTCAGCGCAATGATCCCTCCCAGGATCATTATGAAGGTCGCTCTTATCATGACGCCTCTCCTTACCGAAAGGGACTAAGCCATAGATGACCTGGACTCGAGGTGGAATCTGCCCAGGGGAATTCCCAGGTCAATTGAATCCACATATTGCCTTATCGGTTGATCAGAGAGGGTTGCGGAGGGATTTCCCACCTGCCGCCCCCTGGCCCAAGGCGGGGCACTGAAGGCAGTTGACTGCAGCTGAATTCCCTCTAAAAACGGCTGGAATCAGCCAGTTCGGGCACCGGACGGCCGTGTGGGGCGCCGCCTTCCGGCTCTCGTAATCAGTTTGAACTTATCACCAATCACGCTCCAGTCCTGGCGCCAGGGCGGTTCCCCGTGCCAATCACCGCCTTCAGATCGATGTTCTCCCGCGCCAATCTCCCCAGCAACTCGATCTTCTGAGGCTCGTCCTTGGTCAGGAGGCGCTCGAGATCGTCGACCTGCTTGGAAGTCTGGAACGTATCGGTCGGAACCAGTAGCAGTGGAACCTTCCTCTCGGCAGCCATCGAGATGATGTTCGAAGGTGGGAAGATGTTGTTGGTCAGCACGATTCCCACAGCACCCGCTTCCATGGCGGCCAGGATCATGTCGCTGCGATCGCCAGGCGTAATCACCAACTTGTCCTCTTTCCCGAAGAACGGGTTCCGCAGCGCAGCATCCGTTGACATCGCCCCCACGAAGATATTTCTAACCACCCGATCAAGACCCTCCTCGCCCGCGATCAGCTTCGCGAATAGGGCCTCTGAGAGGAAGCCGAGGGAGAGACTGGTCAATTCCTTCGCGTACGGGATCACGCCAAGAACGGGCGTGCCCAGTTCCTCGATCCCCGCCACGTACGTGCTCTTGAAGTCTTCAATATCGTGAACCTTGTTGATGATGACCCCACCGAAGCGGATGCCTTCGAGATCTAGGTGGTTCTTGATAAACGCCGCATCGTCAAGGATGGTGCCCTCATCCCCGCTGATCACAATGACCAGGGTCGCATCAACATACTTCGCCAGAGCGACGGCATCGAGATGCACGGACATCCCATGAGCCATATCCCTGCCGCCTTCGATGCAGACGAAATCCTTATCACTCTCGATATGTGAGAGCATCTCAAGGAGCTTCTCCTTCGTGCTCTTCTTATCATACATGAATCGCAGTTTGGAATGATCGAACCCAACGCTCATTTCCTCTGGATTGTCCTTCAGGCCAAAGATGTTCGCGACGAGCGCGGCATCGTAGTCCCAAAGCCGCTTCTTCCGGTAGAGCAGCCTGTCGCCAAATGGCTTCAAGTAGCCGATCTTCTTCTCGATGGCCCGTCCCAAACCCACGATCACACTGGTTTTGCCTGCGCTCCCACGCATGGACGCAATGATCAGCCTACGCATCTCTCCCACCTCCCTAGGCACCTGAAAGCAGGACCCTGACGTCAACCGCCTTTGAGCCCATGCCCTGTTCGTACACCACCAGGGGATTGACTTCAATATCTGAGATGCTCTCGCATCTTCGGATGATGGTCCCCAGTTGGATGATGGTATCAACCACGCTTTCGATGTCCTTGCGCTCCTCGCCACGAACTCCCAGGAGTAAGGGATAAGCGCGGATCTCCTTCATCATGTCCATCGCTTCGGCCCGATTGAGCGGGACAGCCCTGAAGGTCACATCCTTCATGACCTCGACATAGATCCCCCCCAAACCGAACATGACGATCGGACCGAAGCCCGCATCTCTCCTGGCGCCAATGATCAACTCCACCCCGGATCGAACCATCTCGCAGACTTCAATGCCGTCAATGCGGGCATTGGGAACTCGCTCGCGGCAGCCGTGCATGATGGCCTGATAGGCGTCCATGACCTCATCCTGGTTATCCAGGTCGAGGGCGACGCCACCGGCATCGCTCTTATGAAGAATGTCCCGGGAGACAACTTTCATGACTACAGGGTAGCCGGCTCTTTCCGCATACTCGACAGCCTGGTCCAGACTGTGGGCGACATAGCTCTGGGGCAACGGAATCCCAGCAGCCTCCATCAGACGCTGCCCTTCGTCGGCCAGGAGGAATCCCCGCCCGTCTTCTCTGGCCTCCTTCACAATCTCGTCCACGGCGGCAACGTCGATCTCTGCTTCATCGATCTTGTCCGACCGGTGCCTCAGGTAACGGTGGTATTTGTACATGCCTCCCAGGCAAGCAACCGTCTCGTAGACATCACTAAAGAGGGGAACCCTCTGTTTGGTCAGGCTCGCTACGGCCTCTTCCAACGTAGCGCCACCAAACACGGAGAAGAGAAGCGGCTTGCCCGCCTTCTGATACTTCCTGTAGTTGTCCCCAATCATCGCCGTCAGCTTATCTGAATCGAAAACGGCAGTCTCGCAGTAGAGGGAAAGCACCGCGTCGATCCGATCATGCTTGAGAGCAGCGTCCAGGGAATCGCCGTAGTGCTTCGCCGTAGCCCCTCCGGTCAGGTCAATCGGGTTTTTCGTCGACCCGAAATCCGGCGTCACCTCTCCAAAGATCTCGCGGAGTGTCTCGCTGTCGTCATAGAGCTTGACGCCGTACTTCTCGCACGCGTCAGTGGCAAGGACCCCAATGCCACCACCGTTCGTGATGATGACGGTATTGCGCCCGTGTGGCAACTTCGTGTCTGCCAGGAACTTACAGAGATTGAAGGCCTCCTCGATGCTCTCGACGCGCAGCACGCCGCACTGCCGCATGACCGCATCAAAGATCTCATCAGAACCCGCCAGCGAACCGGTATGCGAGGCAGCCGCCATCGCTCCGCGCTTCGAGCGACCGGACTTGAGGACGACGACCGGCTTTTCCTTTGTGGCATCCTTCAGCATTCCGATCAGGCGGTCTCCATTCTTGACGCCCTCGATGTACATCAAGATGGTCCGCGTCTCAGGGTCTTTCACTAGATAGCGAAGCAAATCGGCCTCATCGATATCGGCCTTGTTGCCGACCGAGACCATCGCCGATATCCCGATGTTCTCAACCGCTGTCTTGCCAATCATGGCCAG
>JAGMDA010000024.1 GCA_023128935.1 Candidatus Eiseniibacteriota bacterium
TGGGGGTTCGAGTCCCCCCTCTCGCAGGTGGCTCTGCGTTTCCCTTGGGATCGGAACGACGAGTAGGTGCATGGCGCACCCGGGCACGGGGCTGGAGAGGGTCTTGTCCGGGGCATGGCAAGGAGGTTGCTGGGGTTTGAAGGCTGAAGTGCATGAGACGGGAGCCCTCCAGAGGGAAGTGGAAATCTGCCTGGACAGCTCCGAGGTCCGGGATTTCATTGACGAGGTTGTCAACGCCTATCGTCGGCGCCATGCCTTCCCGGGATTCCGGCCAGGTAAGGCCACTGCGGGAGTCGTGATGGCGCGTTTCCATGAGCAGATCGAGCAGGCCGTGCTCCACGAACTCGTGCCGCGCACGATTGAACGGGTGCTGGCCGAGAAGAAGATCCGTCCTGCGGGTCCCGGGAAGATTTCCCGTACCCACTATGAACTGGGTCAACCGCTGACCGTCCGTGTTCAATTCGAAGTCTGGCCCGAGTTCGAGCTGAAGCCGTATGACGGCATGGAGGTTGATCAACTGATCGAAGAGGTTTCCCCCCAAGATCTCGAGGACTACCTCACCTGGATGCGTGAGAGAAGCGCCGATCTGGAACCGGTCGATCGAGAGGCGCGAGGCGGTGACATCCTGGAGGTGGAGCTGGAGAGCGTGGATGTCGAGGGCAAGCGCATCAAGGGAACCGATAAGGAGAAAACGAACCTGGAGGTTGGCGGGGCGGGCCTACTTCCCGAGTTCCGTGCAGCTGCCCAGGGCATCAGGGTTGGGGAGTCCAGCGATCTGAAGGTCGACTACCCCGAGGACTACAGCGCGGAAGAGCTGCGGGGTCAAACCCGCCGCTACCGAATGACGGCGGTGCAGATTAGCGAGAAGAAGATACAGCCGCTTGACGATGACTTTGCCCGGAAGCTTGACCCGAGCCTGGACCTGGAGGGCCTGCGGGCCAGGGTCAGGCTCCGGCTCGAATCGGAGAAGCGCATGGCTTCCCGGGAGAGACTGGAGCATCAGATCGTGGATCGCCTCATCCGAGAGAATCCATTCGATCTGCCGGAGTCGTCGATTCGCAGGTCGCTGGACCGCCTGGTGAAGAAGCAGGAGAAGGACCGCAGCAGCATGAGTCGCGAGGAGGTCGAGCGGATATACCGGCCCCACATCGAGCGGGCGCATCAGCGCGAGCTGATCATGGTGAAAGTGGCTGAGCGCGAAGGGGTCCACGTGAGCAGCCAGGATGCGGAGGGGGAGATCGCCCGGATTGCCCGGGAGGAGAAGCGTGATGTTGAAGATGTCCGCAAGGACATGGGGGATCTGGATCGATTCCGTGATTTCCTAATCGAGCGGGGAGTGTTCGAGGCCCTGCTGGGGAAGGTCAAGGTCCGCGAGGTCACGGTGCCCTCCGCCTCCGAGGCCAAGTCACCGGCGGAGGCTCTCTGTGAGATCGATGCATCGGCTGGGGCTGCTTCCGGCGCAGCCTCCTCCGCCGTCGACCCGGCATCCGCGGGTGGAGCTCCTCCTGATGACGAACGGGCCGGGGAGGCCTAGTGGCCGCGCGCCTGGCGGCCAGTGACCAAGACAAGCAACACCGAAGGCGTCAAGAGAGGCGAGAAAAGGAGTGCCTAGATGAGCGAGAAGCCGGCAGGTTCCCCTGAGCAGCTGTGGAGCGTTGGGGGCTGGAGCCCGATCAGTGTGGCCGGGCTGGCTGCGAAGAGCGCTAGTCAGATAATGGCAAGGAATAGAGCCGCGGAGCTGAGCACCTGGACGCCGGGGGCCTACGCGCCGCAGACGCAGAAGGAGAAGGAGTCACTACTCTCTCTTGTGCCGATTGTTGTCGAGCAGTCGAGTCGGGGGGAACGAGCCTATGACATCTTCTCGCGCTTGTTGCGCGACCGGATCATCTTCGTCGGCACCGTGATTGACGATATTACCGCCAATCTGGTCATTGCGCAGCTTCTCTTTCTCGAAGCCGAGGATCCGGACCGGGACGTGCACATTTACATCCACTCTCCTGGCGGCGTGGTTTCGGCCGGTTTGGCCATGTATGATACCATGCAGTTCATCAAACCCGACGTTGCCACCATCTGCATGGGTCAGGCCGCGAGCATGGGGGCCCTGCTGCTGGCGGCCGGCGCTGCGGGAAAACGCAGCGCACTGCCTCATGCCCGGATCATGATTCATCAACCGATGGGGGCCAGCCGGGGCCAAGCCACAGACATGGAGATCTTCACCAATGAGATCCTGAACCTGCGTGAGAGACTCAATGAGATCCTCGTCCTCCACACCAAACAGGACCTAGACAAGATCCGGGCGGACACGGACCGGAACTTCTTCATGTCAGCGGAAGATGCGCAGGAATACGGCATTGTCGATGAGGTCATCGTCAAGAAGAAATAGACCATGTCGATAGGTCAGGTGGGGGCAGGAGATCAGCCGCAAGGGGCTCTTCTCGCAAGAGACGGGCTCAGAGTGCGCCTGCAGTGTCGAACGATCAGATAGCCTGGGGCGAGGAGACAGCACATGAAAAAGCGAACTGGGACGCCTCAGTCCATCCGCTGTTCGTTCTGTGGCAGGGGACAGGACGAGGTGGCCAGGCTCATCTCCGGCCCGGGCGTTTACATCTGCAGCGAGTGCGTGCGGCTCTGCAACGAGATCCTCGAGGGTGAGGCACAGCAACCGGCTATCGAGGGTCTGAAGGATCCGCCCAAACCCCAGGACATCAAGGCGATCCTCGATGAGTATGTGATCGGGCAGGATCGAGCCAAGCGCGTTCTCTCGGTGGCCGTCTACAACCATTTCAAGCGCATCTGCAATTCCCCTGCTGCGGGCGACGTAGAGCTCGAGAAGGGCAATATTCTCCTTGTCGGTCCCACCGGTTGCGGAAAGACGCTCCTGGCGCGCACGCTATCCAGGTTCCTGAAGGTCCCCTTCGCCATAGCGGATGCGACGACTCTGACTGAGGCGGGCTACGTTGGAGAGGATGTCGAGAATATCTTGCTCCGGCTTCTCCAGTCGGCCGACTATGACGTGACTGCGGCGGAACGGGGCATAATCTACATCGACGAGATCGACAAGATTTCCCGCAAGAGCGAGAACCCATCGATCACACGCGATGTCTCCGGCGAAGGCGTGCAACAGGCGCTCCTGAAAATACTGGAAGGCACCGTGGCGAACGTTCCGCCCCAGGGCGGCCGCAAGCATCCCCAGCAGAAGTACATCGAGATCAACTCGAAGAATATCCTCTTTATCTGCGGCGGCGCGTTCGAGGGAGTCGATCGGATCGTAGGGCAGCGGATCGGAAAGAAGAGCATCGGTTTCGACGCCGCATCCCGCAGCACCAAGAATCTGGAACTCTCCGACCTGTACGCCCGCATCGAACATCAAGACCTGCTGCGCTACGGGATCATCCCCGAACTCGTGGGCCGCCTTCCGGTGGTCGTAACCCTCTCAGAACTCGATGAGGCCGCGCTGATCGAGGTGCTCACTAAGCCTAAGAACGCTCTGGTGAAGCAATATCAGAAGTTCTTCGAACTGGAGGATGTCCGCCTGGAATTCGCCACTGGGGCGCTCCAAGCCGTGGCTCACCTGGCTACCAAGCGACGGTCGGGTGCGCGTGGGCTGCGCTCGGTGTTGGAAGACGCAATGCTTAACATCATGTACGAGTTGCCCTCATGGAAGGGAGCTGAGACCTGTATCATCACTGAAGACGTCATTACCAAAGGGGCTGCCCCCGAGATCCGATGCCGTGAGTCAAAAAAGGAAGCCTAAGGGCGCCCCGAGGGACCGGATCCGACTGACGATACCCGGAGCCTCGGAAGTCATAGAGATTCCTCGCCAGCTCCCGCTGCTTCCGCTGCGGGACGTGGTGGTATTTCCCCAAGTTACACTTCCGCTCTTTGTCGGTCGGAGCCGCTCGGTGGCTGCCATCGAGGATGCGATATGTAGACAGAAGATCCTCTTTGCCACGGCGCAATGCCGGCCGGAGGTCGCGCAGCCCTCCGAACAGGATCTGTACCCGGTGGGCACGATCGTGCGGATTCTCCAGCTCTTCCGCCTGCCGGATGGAACGTTGCGCATCCTAGCGGAGGGCATAGAGCGGGCCAGGTCAGAGACCATGCTCGAGAAGGCCGACAACCTGAACGCGATCATCGCGCTCGAGCCCGATGAAACCTCTCCGGAGGATCTGTGCCGCCAGCTGATGGTTTCCGTCAAGCGGGATTTCAGTCGATGCGTCGAACTGGACCGGCGCCTGGTGCCGGAAGTGGGCGTTGCGGTGCGCGGTGTGGCGGATCCCACGGCACTCTCCTGGA
>JAGMDA010000240.1 GCA_023128935.1 Candidatus Eiseniibacteriota bacterium
TGCCGTGAGGTGCTAGAGTCGCGAGGCGCTAGAGTCGCGAGGTGCTAGTGTCGTGAGGTGTGAATGCCGTGAGGCGCTGGTGGCGCAAGGCGCTGTCCTGGGCGCCGGCCGGAGGACACGAGCAGGCGGAAGGGGGAAAGGATGGGTACGATGAAGGTGGCAACTATTCGGACCACTGCGAGGGTCGTCGCGATAGCGTTGGCCGCGGGGTTTATGCTGCTACCGTGGCTGAGCGTCGATGCCGTTGATCCGGGTGACCATCTGCCAAATGGACAGGATCTCGTGGACTGGGCCACGGTGGAAATCGACCAGCGCGTGGAAGAGATCGGTCTCAGCGGATTGGATATCGCAGCGACCTATACCGGAGTTCGCGATCTATTGGGCTGGGTCGAGGACTTCAATAGGAGTCAAGTTGCCCCGCGTTACCGACTGGATGGACCGTTTGGGATCCTTATTACCGACGGCATTGCCGATACGCTGTCAACGCGCCTGAGCACACTCCTGTCGGAGTTCGTGCGGGTCAATCAAGACGAGAAACTGACCATGGGTCGCCAGATGCTGGAGCTGATCGTGACGCGCTTTCCCATCCCCCCGGGGACTTTCCTTGGTTTCCATCTGCAGCATCTGTCCTGGCTTTATGGGCTTCAGTCGGACTCGCTGCTGGCTGCTGAAGGTGCGGCAGATCCCGCCGGCGTGCAGGATGGTTTTCTGCGCAGGGTCTGGGACTTGTGCCAGTTGTACACGCAGTTCCACGAGACGCCAGGGGATCGGTATCTCTGCCGCATCCAGCAGGAGAACTGGCTTCTCCATCGCATCGTGTGCGAAGAGTGCGGGTACAGGGGTATGGATTTCCAGAATCAGATGACGGGGCTACGGGAAGACACGACGGCTGCCTGTCGCGAGGTGATCCGCTCGCAGGACACAGGGCGGGAGGCGATTCTCAAGCGCTTCGCATGCCGAAACTGGGGTCACATCTTCGATGTGAAGTGTCCAGAATGCGGGAAGATCATTCATTTCACGGTTCCCTTGCCGGACTACAAGATCCTGCAAAGGCGGATTGCTGTCGGGGAGGATTCCATCGACATCAACAGATTGATTAAGGAGATCTAGACTTGATGCGTTCATAACCCTAACGCGCGAGCAATAGCGGTTTGCGCTGAGGCCTATGGTCGCTTCAGGGCTGGCTCGGGCTGCTAACGCCGGCTGCCACCGTGGTGGCGGGCTCGCGTGCCCGGATTGAGCTACGGCGGAGGAAGCGGGACCGTCGCACGCCGTGTACTGAGAGCGCAAGAGGATAGCGACCCACGTTGGGATCGCTACCCTCTGCGGATGGCTCAAAGCCCAAGAACCGATGGCTTGTTCTAGCGACGAGCCTTTTTCTTGGCGGTCTTTTTCGTGGCCTTTTTCTTGGGCGGGGCGATCAGGTCCTTGAGCGCCTTGGCCACCGTGAACTTGACCACCTTCTTCGCGGGGATCTTGATCGCTTCGCCGGTCTGTGGATTGCGACCGATGCGCGCCTTGCGCTTCTGCACCTTGAACTTTCCGAGGCCCGTCAGCGGCACCTCGCCGGCCTTCTTGATCTCCTTGCGGACAACCTCGGTCAGCATGTCCAAGAACAGTTTTACCTGCCTCTTGTCGAACTCGGGTTCTGTGCCCTTGCCCTTTGACTTGGCGTCCTTGACAGCCTCCGCCAACAGTGAATTGATGAGATCCGTCTTCGTCATCGTGGCTCTCCTTTTCCAACCCTTAGAACGCTTTCGCTTTGGAACTCACTTGACGATGCTCTCAATAGCAAGCGTTCGAAAACGTGGCAAGAGAAAAACGACCCCAGAAGGGAAAAAACCCACGCTGGTGTTGGATTTCGTATCCGGCGACCGATGCGGGGCCACAATTGACAGGCCAGAAAGGCCTCTGCTAGCATGGTATGCTTGCTGTTTGGCGCTTTCCGAGCGTCTCATTGGGCCATCCAGAAACCAGTTCTTGGGCGCGGACACGAGGCCTTGAAACCTGCCGCTCTGCGTGGGGTGAAACCCATTCAAGGGGCAGGCGCGTGAGGACATAAAGGGAGATCATCTATGAGATCCGCGAGATCCGCAATTTCGCCGACCCGATGGCTGAGCGTAAATGCTGGGCTATTCCCACTCCTAATGCTGGCGGTTGCCTGGCCCGCCATGGCGGGAACCCAGCAAGTGGAGCAAGCACTTTCCTTCGAGAGCCTGAGGGTTATTGCCTCTGATGCCGGTGGACCCTGGTCGCAGATCCAGCTTCCTGGCAGTGAATTATTGGTCTCGATCGGAGACCCCGCCGTACCATCAGTGCGCGTTCGCCTTCCCCTGCCCGCCGGACAGACCGTTGCAGCGGTGCATCTGGAGATTCTGGAGGAAAGCGTAGAACAGCTTGATTTCCCGGTCGTTCCCTATGCCGGGGCGCGCTCTTTCGAGGACACCACTGCGCCGACCGCGGAGCCAGATCCGGAGACATATGCCCGCGATGGTTTCTTTCCATCCGAGACGGTTCGACTCATTGCGGTCTTCGAACTCTCATCTGGCTCACGGCACGCCGTCATACGCGTGAACCCAGTGCGTTTCGAGCCCACATCCGGCCAGCTCCAGTGGATTCGCAAGGCGCGCCTGGTGGTAGCACTGGAGTCCGGAGATCAGACAGCGCTCGGAATGCTCGCACGGCAGCGTTTCGAGTTGACCACGAGGGCCGAGGCCCTCAGCGCGGGTGACGCGGCAGGCACCGTTCTTCTCGTGGAGCAGGGGTTTCCTCCTGATCAGATCTGGTCGTGTGAGGGCTGCCTGGTGGAATACGTAATCATTGTTCCTCCCGATGCTGACATGGTTGCCGAATGGCAAGCACTAGCCGATTGGAAGACCGACTGCGGGCATCCGGCCGTAGTGATCACGACGGATGAGATCCAAGATTTGTATCCCTCCGGGGTAGATCTGCCCGAACAGATCCGCTGCTTTCTCAAGGATGCCTATGTGCACTGGGGATTGCGGTGGGCGCTCCTGGGGGCGGACGTCACGCTCCTTCCCACCCGCTATGTGCTGAGTTGGGGGCTTTCCAATCTGGGGCTCGGGACTACAGTTGCCTCCGACTACTACTACGCTTGCCTGGACGGGACCTGGGATGCCGACGCCGATGGCATCTTTGGCGAGGCAGACCACTTTCCCCCCAATGATGGGGGGGGAGATTTCGTGGACTTCACTCCGGAGATTCAGGTCGGGAGGGTCAGCGCGAAGAACGCCCAGCAGGTGCGCGATTTCCTCGACAAGTACTTCATCTATGTAAAGACACCCCTCCGTGACGGGTATCTGGACCGCGGGCTCTTGCTTGGCGAAGTGCTTTTTCACATCGAGTGGTCCCGGATCCTGAACTGGGCCAAGAATCCGGATAATGGATTCGACTGTGGCGCCAATCCCTGCGATGAAGAGCATTGCCGCACTGATAAGTTGGGCAACCTGATCTGCACCCAGGACGTCAATGACGGGGCCGAAGACTGTTTCGCGATGGAGAACGTTTTGGTCCAGCTGGGGGTGACCTCGTCCATGCAGTTGGACATGCTGCTCGAACGGGCTGAATACTGGCAGGTGCATCCCCAGAAGCCGCATCCGCTGGCGGCTGTTGAGAATCAGTCCAATACGCTGGAACACATCAACAATGGGTATGGCTTCGTTTTCCAGGCCGGTCACGCCGACCGCGACCGGTGGGCCATCGGCAGCGGCGTGAGCCATCAGGACCGGATTACGATCTCAGACCTGGGACAGATCCAAAACGGCCACGGGGGGCATTTCTTCTGGAGCTACGCGATAAACTGCAAATCCGCGGCGATTGAGTATGACTCCTTTGCCGAACTTCTCCTCATGCTCGAGGGGCACGGAGCCATCGGGAATATCGCCACCACCCATGTCAATTGGCCCAGCAGGGCGAGACCGTATGCAGAGGACTTCTTCTATTATCTCTTCCTGGAGAGGGGGGGGACACTGGGAGATGGCCTGTTTGGTGCCCAGGCTGCCCATGCGATCCCCGACAGCGTGAATTCCGGTCGGGAGCAGGATCGGTTTCTGCTCTTCAGCTATGTTCTCTTGGGTGACCCCGGAATGATGGTCTGGCGGGCGACCCCATCGGAGATGGAGCTGGTGTTCAACGCCCAGGTGCCCCTGGGCTCAGGTACGCTTACCGTATCCGTCGGGGGCGGGACAGAGGGTGCCCGGGTGTGTGTACAAAAGGAGGATGAGGTCTATGCGGTTGGTCTGACGGGTGCGGACGGAAGCGTCGAGTTTCCCTTCTGGCCAAAGACCGAGGGCTCCTTCCAGGTGACTGCCACTGCGCCCGGATACCTGCCCAAGACCGTGACTGGGGCCGTAGTAAGCCCGGCCAGTGGCCCTGCATTAGTGGTGCGCGAGATCGCGATTATCGATGACGGTCAGACTGAGAGCCGGGGCAACGGGAATGAACGGATCGAGGTGGGCGAGACGATCCGGCTGAGGCTGACCCTCGCGAATGAAGGTGATGACGGGGCCGATAGCGTCCAGATGTGCCTACAGACCATCGCCTCAACACCAGAGGACGAGGGAACCCCCGCAGGCTTCGCGGAATTCATCGATTCCACGGCGGTG
>JAGMDA010000241.1 GCA_023128935.1 Candidatus Eiseniibacteriota bacterium
AGCAGCCGCCCCTTGGCAGCCGGCAGGCCCGGCACATCGGTCGTGAGGCTGTATTCCCCCAGGGGGAGGTCGGACAGGGGCAAGGGCTCCGCCCCCGACACGGAGACCGGTCCCCTGACCGCCATGTATGCTCCGGGCGGATCGGCGTACAGGAGATCAGTCTCTGGCTCCTCGGCCAAAGCCAGGCTGGACCAGGCTCCCAGCATTGCCGTAAGCAGCACAATCAGCCAAACAGGTTTCACGCTCACTCCGTCTCCTGCGTCTTGCCCAACTTGTAGTCCTGGGCGTTGATATGCAGCTTGTTCAAAAGGACATGTAGACTGGGCCGGGAGATCCTGAGCGCCTTAGACGCCATCGAGATGTTTCCTCCAGTCAGGCGCAGCGCCTCCTGAATGGCATTGCGGTCCGCCTCCTCGCGCGCTTCCCTGATCGAGATCCGGCGGGGCTCGGTGGCTTCATCCAGCTCGAGATCCGCCACGTCGATCAGTCTACCGCTGGACATGAGGACGCCCTTCTGAACGCGGTGCTCGAGCTCGCGCACGTTGCCCGGCCACTCGTATTGCTGCAGAGCCCGTCTGGCCTTGGGAGTGAAGGAAAGACGTCCGCGGTCGAATTCGTTGCGGAAACGATCGAGGAAGTACTGGGCGAGAAACAGAATGTCCACTCCCCGCTCACTGAGGGGGGGAAGATTGAGGTTCACAACTGCAAGCCGGTAGTAGAGGTCCTGGCGGAAGCGTCCTTTCTGTATCTCGTCCTCGAGGTCCTTGCTCGTCGCGGCAATGACCCGAACATCGAGGTCGATAATGCTCCGCCCGCCCACCCGCTCGATCTCATGCTCCTGGAGGAAGCGCAGCAGCTTGACCTGAAGCGATACCGGCAGCTCGCCGATCTCATCGAGGAACACGATGCCGCCCTGGGCCATTTCGAGACGGCCTACCCGGGAGATGTGGGCTCCCGTAAAGGCCCCTTTCTCGTGGCCAAAAAGCTCACTCTCGAGCAGATTGTCCGGGATCGCGCCGCAGTTGATGCTGACGAAGGGCTTAGTGGCTCTGGAGCTCAGGCGGCGGATTTCCTTCGCGACAAGCTCCTTTCCCGTTCCGCTGTCGCCAAGGATAAGGACCGCAATGTCGACTGACGCCACTCGCTCGATCCTCTTGAAAAGCGCTCTCATGACGGAACTCTGCCCGACCAGGGAGCCGAGCCGGCGCTCTTCGCCGAGTTCCCTGAGAAGCTCAGCATTGCGGCGTTCGAGCCGGCCTAGCGAGAGCACCCGGCGCAGAAGAACGCGCAGCTCATGGATATCGACCGGCTTGCCGAAGAAATCCGCCGCGCCTTGCTCAATGGCGCGCAGGGCATTGATCTGATTGTCGTTTCCAGTGATCAAGACGACCTTTATGAGCGGGTCGAATGCGAGGCACCTCTCCAGCAGAGAAAACCCCGTCTCGGGGTTGGATCCATCCAGCGCCAGATCCAATGTGATCAGATCCGGATGTTCGGCCTGAATTGCTTCCCAGGCCGCCTCGACAGTATCCGCAGTCTGAACACTGTACTCCTTGCCCAGGGCCAGACCTAGCTGGCTGAGAATCTCAGGGTCATCGTCCACAATTAGGAGTTTCGCCATCTGAACGCCTTCAGTGGTGAGCATGCTCATGTCGCCACCTTGTCGGCCTTGGACTGGGCCGCAAGAGCGGCCACGGACTTCTGCCCGGGCGGGGCCGTGCTAAGCGTAATCTGGAACGTGGAGCCCTCACCCCGGCGGCTCTCGACGGTCAGTTCCCCGCCGTGAGTTTGAATGATCGAGCGGCACTGATAGAGCCCTATGCCGAGGCCCCTCTTCTTGGTCGTCGCGAATGGACGGAAGAGCTTGTCCCGCAGGAAGTCCTCCGGCATCCCGCAGCCGGTGTCTGCGACGCGGATACGCACTTTGGGTTTGCCATTGCTCTGGTAGTCAGCGGTGCTGATTGACAATGTCCCGGCACCGTCCATGGCCTCGATGCCATTGGTGATGAGATTCTCCATCACGCGGCGCAGCATGGCCCGGTCACCAAGAATAGGCTGTTCGGCCTTGAGTTCGAGGTTGATCTTGACCCGGTTCCGCTTGACAGTCTGCATGGCAGAGAGGGTGTCGCGCACGATTTCGTTCGCGCAGACCGCGCGCATGCCCAGTTCGGGATGCTCCCGCAGCTCCGAGAGACGATGCACGAGTTCTTCCATGCGGCCGGTGACCCGGCCGATGTCTCGGGCGCATATAGCAATCGCCTCAGGATTGTCATGGTACTCCAGCATATTCTCTGTCGCCATGCGCAAGGGGGACAGGTAGTTCTTCAGGTCATGCAAGATCATGCTGGCCCACTGGGAGATGAGCTCGGCTTCCCGTGACTCGGCCAGCTCCTCAGAGAGGCGCAGGGAACGCAGCGCAGCGGCTAGGTGCGCGGACATGCTGTCTAGGAGCGCAACGTCCTCGAAGGTGAAGGGATCCTCTCGATCCCGCCTTGCAAGGCCAACGGTTCCCACCAAATCCTCACCATCTAAGAGCGGGGATATGATCTGACTCGCCGTCGCATCCAGCCATCCGCGGTTCTCAGCGTAGATCGGTATATAGGTGAAGTCGTGCGTCTTGCGATCCAAGAGGAGCGCCTTGCGCTCGAGGAGCAGTTGATCTGCCAGAGGTGAATCCAGATCGAGAAGCGCACGATTATCCGTACCATCCTTGCCGCGTACGACCCGGATGTTACGCGTGGCATCGCTCCGCAGGGCGAGGGTAAGGTCGTCGGCAGCGAACACATCGCCAAGGAAGACCTCCAGCCGGTCGAGGACGCCATCGCGATCGTGGGCATTCTCGAGTACCTCGGTGAGACGGCTCCACTGCGTCCGGTAGTCATATCGGTTGACATAGAAATTGCGATCGATGTAGCGGCGGATTCTCCGCTTGAAGCGATTCGAGAAGAGCAGCAAGACGCCAAGCAGCACCGCCAGGAACCCAAAGGAGATCACCAGGATTTCATCCGGGGACCAGTCGGTCAGTGTGGCCACCTGAGCCGCCACGCCAATGGAAAGGACCAGCAAACCGGCAGCCAGAGCGGTAAATGAGGAATAGACCACATTCCGCGACACCGGGGCCCGCACGTCCAGAATGGAGCCCCGCACGTACCCGTAAGCAAGCGCGAGACTGGCAATGGCAATCGGCAAGCCCGAGGCGATCAGCTTTCCCAGCCCCAGGGACGAATACAGCATACCCGTAGCCAGGATGAAGGTGAAGAAACCCAGGAGGGCAAAGATGCCAAGGAGAGGCAGGCGCATGCGGACGCGCACCTCATGGGAAGAGACGCGGTAGGTTTTCTCGAGGTTGTAGCCGACCAGTACGATGCCGATGAGTAAGTAGCTGAGGTAGGCTTTCCCCAGATATCCCAGATAGATCGTCCCCCGCCCTCCCGCGGCGTCGAAACCCGTAACAAAGGCCCCATGGCCAAGGAAACTGAGGAAGGTGACCCCGGCGATGCCCAGGAAAACCAGCGTGCGCCAGGAAGCCCGGATAGATGCCCCGGGGTTATCGCCACCGAAACACAAGGACAGGAGGTACCCGGACCAAAGGATCAAGACCGCGGAAGCCACAAGCCCGCGGACCCAGAAGCCGGCCGGCTCGTTCGAGCCCGCCGCAACAAGCCCCCACAGCAGCGCGAGGTAAAGCGAAACGGAACCTGCGGTCAGGAGGGTTGCCATCATCACGGTGCGCCGGGAACGCCCATGCATGCACGCCGCGACCACGGGGGCCAGCGTGGACAGGATGGCGATGGCGATGACGGCTTCCCGAAGATTCATCGAGTCATGCTTTCCCGGAGGCGCGCAGCCTCACCGGATGCCCAATTCCCAATGTCGGCCTGGGCATAGAGCTCGCCGACGTGATCGAGGATGGTTGCCGCCCGAGCGGTATCTGCCAGGTCGGCATAGGCCATCCGTGCCGCGGCCAGAAGCAGGGAGGCTCCTTTCTGTGTGCCAACCAGATCATCTCCCAGGCTCAGCATTTCCGTGACCGCCGAGTCGAAATCCGCCTGAAGCGCCAAAACCTGAACCAGGCGTTCGCGGGCAAAGACCGTCGACGGCCCTGGCGGGTAGCGGTCGATGAAGTCGCGATAGGAGCGCTCGGCCTGGCTGAGCGCATCGGCCGTGGCCTCTTCGTCACTCACTCGGTTGTAATGCTTGGCAATCTCCAGTGGAGCCAGAAGCGCGGCCTCGCTAATGGGGTACTCGACCGGGATGGTCCGGAAGGCCTCGAGGGCTTCGGCCCAGCGCTCACGGCGCTCAAGGAGCGCGCCCCGCACCAGAAGCGCCCGGGAGGCGATTTCCGTGCTCTCTTTGTGTTCGTCCGTGATGCGATCAAGGTATCCGAGGGCTTCGTCAACCTGGTCACGCTGGTCGGCATTCCCGGCCAGCGCCAGGAGGGCCTGAGGAACCAGTTTGCAGTCGGGGTAGTCTTCCAGCAGTGAAGTCAGTGTCATCCGCGCGGACTCGCGATCCGCCCCGGTTCTAGCCTGGATGCCGGAGATCGCCAGCCGCACCTCGCAAGGGTCGCGTGGGGCCTCGTCCATTTCCAGAAGCTGAGTCTCCAGGCCCCGCAGAGCCTGCACCGCCTCCAGCCAATCACCTAGATCAGCAGCCACCTCGGCCAGATGCGCCTGGGCATCAATTTGCACCAGATCGCCGGCATGCTCACCAACCAGGCGCTTGTAGTACGAGCGTGCCGCCTGATAGTGCGTCGCGGCGGCATCGGGAGAGCCACCTTGAGAGCGGAGACGAGCGATTCGCAGCGGTAGATCCATGACCGCACCGGCCACACCCGCCCCGGCAGGATCCGGATCGATGCGCTCGATAATCGACTGGTAGAAATCGGCCGCCTGTCCCAGCTTGCCCTTGCTCTCGGCAATCCTTCCGCGGGCCATGGCGACTTCAGCCGCTACCGAGGACAGATCTGCGTAGTCCCCGGCCATCTCTTCGAAGATCTGCTCCACACGGATAGAGTCGCGCAGAGTGCCATGCACACGCGCCGCGGTGAAGAGGGCCCGCGCGGCGATGGTGCGGGTCTCCTCTCGCACCGCACTCTGATCAGCCGCCGCATCACCGGCGTATTTCTGGGCGATCGCCTCATACCGGGCCGCAAGCGCGTTCCACTGCTCTTCACCGACATCCTGCGGGCGGATGGAAAGGTTGCGGTATTCCCAATCAGCCTGCCAGAGGTCGCGCTCAGCCCGGTAGCGCTCGCCCACGTGGCGGTCACTCGAACAGGAAGACGCCAGGAGGAATAGGATCCCAAATAGCAGTTTCCGCATCATCGTGCCGCCTCCATCCGCCAAATGAACAGCCGCGTGATGGCACCGACTAAGAAGAACGTAATCAAAAACTGCACGAGAATCTGCCCTCCAAGGATGCCCGCCAGAACCTCAGGCCTCAACTTGCCGACAATGAGGTCGAGACGACCCGTCACGTAGGAGAAGGGGAAGAGCAAAACCGCCGGAATCCCGACGGCAATCAGCGTGGGAAGAAAGGTGCGTGAGGTAACGCGCACCGAATCCCGGATGGCCGGCCAGATTTTGTGGCCCATGAGCACAATCCAGGCGGTGCTGTAGGCCATGAAGCTCTGAACGAGCACAAAAAGGAGCATGGTGCCGCCCCGGACCCCCCAACGCGCCGCGAAACTCTGCTGGGCCACTTCCTGGGGGATCATTCTGGCGAGAGCCGCAATCCCAAAGAGGATCGCCACGACCAATAGGGTCAGGACAATGAGGGCCGGCGCACATCTCAGGGCCCGTCCCCATGCTCCGCGAGCATCATTGAACCCAAACGCCCGCGCGAAGAGTAGCGTCGCTGCCCCACCAGTCACGGAAGCCAGGAGCGTGCTGATCACGAGATTCGCTCTGAAGAACATTGTGGGAAGGGCGAAGAAGAAAACCGGGTAATGCGTGGCCTGCTCCCCCCCGAGAAGTTTGACGATAGGCAGACCGATGGGCAGGAGCGCATTCTGGTGGAAACCCATCAGAAAGAGCAGCGCCAAGCCCTGAACGCCTGCCACGATCACGAAGGGCAGCCAGATTGTCGGCCGCAGAACAAATGCAACTGTGCTGCGCCAAGCCCATGCCGCCACGCTTATGGATCGAAGTGGATTCACTAGAGGTTTCTCCCCTTGCTCAAGCCCGCCGGTTGTTCTTGGGTTGGACGGGAGCCAATGAGGAGAATGCCGGGTCGCGCGGCTGGAATGGTGGAATCTGCCGCGCCAGAATGCCGACAACTACCCATCGGTCTCCGGATCAACACCCTTTGCCCCACATTCGGCGGAATTCGCTGGCGTAGTGATTTCATGACACCCGAACAGAAAATCAGTCAACGTCCCAGGCGAGGTGTCATGAAACATAACAAGCATCCAATTCAAACTCTCGAATGATCTCACAAGGCACAAGGGGATTTTACCCGGGTAGGACCTGCCAGTCAAGTTGCTAAGTGCGGATTGTGGTTGCTTTTTGAGGAAAGCAGCTAAAGACGGCAGATGGCTCATCTCCGCCAAATCAATGAACCAGAAGAAGCCTCGTAAGCTACAAGTGGACAACAATTAGGCCGATGACTGCCGTTTTGTATGGATTGGGTTACACCCTGCTGGCCCGGGGCGCGCCTCGCACCCAACATGGCCACCCGCTAGGTACGGGGCGTCCAAGTGACTTGCTTGTGGCCAAGTAGGAACCGCACCAGTGCCCACCCGGCGGCCGCGTTCAGGAGGCATAGGTAGTATGGAAACGACAATGGCGCCGGGAGCGACCGACCCAAGAAACCGAGGGCGGCGACAAGATAGAAGATGGCCTGGAGAACGAATAGGCCATCCCACATCGGACCATGGCCTAACAGGGCGGCGTTACTGACTAAGGCCCCGACTTGGAATACGTGCGCCAAGTAGCGCAACCACTTATGGGAAAACAGCTGCCATGAATAGAGGCCATATCGGAATGGATTCAGAAGGCCAGCTTTGTCGCGCAGAGCATGCCAGGCCCGAAGTGTCACGCGCGAACGCATGCGAAACTCGCTCGAGGTTTCAGCAAGACTTGTCTCAAAAAGCCTCGCCCCGGGCACGTAGACCACGCGCCATCCTCTCTCGACTACGCTGAGCGGCAGCACGAAATCCGGCTGCTGATCAGGGCGCATGGCCGTGTAGAGCTCAGCGCGAATGGCATCGATGCCTCCGGCAACCCCTACCACCGATCCGATCGCTGATTCGAGGACTCGCAGCGCGTTTTCATAGCGCATGTAGATCGAGCACACCTTTCCGGTGAGCGACCCGTCGGGGGACTTGTAGAGCATTTGGCCAGTCACGTATCCGACATCGGGATCACCAAAAGGCTCAAGAAGCTTTCGTAGGGCATCGGGGGCATAGAGCGAATTGGCATCCGAGAAGACGAAGATATTACCGCCAGCCAGCGCCGCCCCGGCGTTCAACGCAGATGTCTTGCCGGCTCGAGGCTCTTGGCGAATCAGCTTAACTCGGTCTTCGCTGGCAGCGATCTCGGCCACTACCTCGTCGGTACCGTCGTCCGAGCCATCGGAGATCACGATGATTTCTATATGATCTGCAGGATAGTCCAATTCGAGCTTGTTTCGCACGGTCGCGGAGATATGGATGGCCTCATTGTAGGCGGCAATCAGGATGCTGACCTTTGGCGTGATTGGGCCCGTGCGAATCCGGCGCCGGGAGACGCCCGCAAGCAGCGAACAGATAAGCGGATAGCCCACGTACACATATGCCAAGAAAGCAATGCACCCTAGCAGAAAGATCCGCACTGCCAACGATCTCCCCAAATCATCCTGGCTCCACCACCCACTGGGCTGGCAACGATTCCCACGCTCCTGCTGTTTGAAACCTAGCAGGATCTCCAATTACTATAGCGCGAATGCTGAGGGAAAGCACTTGTCAGTTGGTTACCCGCATGGCTCTCTATGCAGGATTCTGCTCTTCATGGTAGTCTTTAGAGCGTGATTGTTGCCTCGGGCGGACAGTGCGCAGGGAAACAAGGCAAGGAATGAACTCGACAGGATTTCGCGGGCCGGTCTCGATTCTCTCACCCGGGGAACTCTTCGGTGGGGTGGAGACGCATGTCCTTGGCCTTTGTCGGGGACTGCGGGAGCGGGGTGTCGATGTTCAGCCGATTCTGTTTCACGACCGCGAGTTGGCGGCCCGGCTGCGCGGGGCGGGCTTGGAGCCGGTGGTGCTGCGCGCTCGCCATCGGTACGACCCGGCGGCCGCCCGTCGTCTTGCGGAGCTGGTGAAGCAGAAGGGGAGCTGCGTGCTGCACGTCCATGGCTACCGCGCGACCGTCACGGCGGCCATTGCGGGGTCGCGCTTGGGAGCGGCGGTGGTCAAGACGGAGCACGGGTTGCCCGAACCCGGGGGCGGGCCGATTGGACGTGTGAAGTCGCGGGTCAATCGCGCTCTAGACAAATGGGCCACGCGCCGTCTGCAAGCACGGGTGTGCTATGTTACCGCCGATCTCATGCGGCGCTGCGAGCGGGCGCATGCGGGGCTTGAGCGGCGGGTGATCTACAACGGAATCGATCCTCTCGTGCGGGATAGGCGGCCGCGGCCCGACGCCCTCGAGCCAGGGTTGTTCCATGTGGGGATCGTTGGGCGGGTTTCAAAGGTCAAGGGAATCCCCTTTGCTCTTCAGGCGATGGCATCGACGGAAGTGCCGGATCGTGTGTGCCTGGATATCATAGGATCCGGGCCATTGTTGGAGCACCATCGTAAGGAGGCAGAGCTCCTGGGACTTGGGAATCGGGTTCGCTTTCATGGCTTTCAGCGCAATGTGTTGGATTGGTTGGCGCACTTGGATGCGCTTTTGATGCCTTCATTGCATGAGGGGCTTCCCTATACATTGCTGGAGGCCATGTCGTTGGGGGTACCGATTGTAGCCTCGCGAGTGGGTGGGTTGGGTGAGGTGCTGCAGGATGGGGAAACGGGGCTGTTGGTGGAGGTAGGGGACATCCAGTGCCTAGCCCGGGCAATCGCGTTGCTAGTTGACAGACCGGAAGTGGCTCGCCCTATGGGGGATTGTGCTGCGCGCGCGGTATGGGATCGTTTCTCTCGGACCCACATGGTTGAAGAATATCTTCGAGTCTATTTCAGTGTCGGGACAGGCTGCCAATTCGGGGGCACGCATACGCGGACCGGTTCAGATGCTGGGCATTAGAGGCGGTGAGAGGCGCCTTGATAAATGATGGGACACCCGCCTCCGCATGTGCGATGAGGAATCGGCGCAAGTCCGGGCAGAAGGTTGTGTCACTTACTTGGGATTATTCTCCTTGTCAGCCTCACTGCCTCTTTGAAGTCCGACTGGAAGACCACACGCAACGCAGCCGTGTAGCTCACCATCCCCACCAACACCAAGATTAACAGACGCGGCAGTGCGGCCAATCCGGCCATGAAAGGAACCTGCTGGAAACTGAAGACGACAGCCGCCATCACGACACAACAGGTAAAAGCGGGAAGGACGGCCCTGAGCATTTGGGCAGTGGACATTCGGACATGTCTGGTGATCTCCGTCACAAGGGTGACCAGCATGAAGAACGGCAGGAAGATTTTTGCAGCAGCAACCATGGCCAAGTTTCCTGACCCCACTCCGTACCAGATGAAGGCAGCATTCAAGGGCAGGGCTATCAAGCTCCACTTGAAGGGCAACGCAGGTTTGCCGACTCCGTAGCAGAGGGAGTAGATGGGATTCGTCAATACTCTAACCATGCCATACACGCAGAATACTCTCGTTGGCCAGACGATGGGAAGCCATGTCTCGCCGTAGGCCACCTGAACGAAATCTGGAGCAGTCAGAGCCAGGCCCGTCAGGAACGGGTAAATGATGAAAGCATTGTACTTTATCACACGCAGCAGCATCTGGCGCAGCTTGGCAAGGTCGTCTCGTATGCTAGCAAAAGCGGGAAACAATACCTTGCTCAGAGCGGTGCTTAAACCGATCGCGACTTGCATGGGCAGGTTGGAGGCGTACTCGTAGTAGCCCAGATCTGTGCTCGTGAGAGTTGTTCCAATCAGCGCACGGTCGATATTCTGGTTGCCATAGGTGACCAAGCTGACACCCAGGAACCAGCGCCCGTAGTTGATGTGTTCCCTGAGTACCCTCCAGGAAAAGGTGAGCGATGGCAACCAGGGTACTTGGAAGAAAAACAGCGTCACGGAAACGATCGTTCCCAAGACCATGCTACCCACTAAGCCGTATACCTCCCAACCGAGGAGACCGATGAAAAGTAGCCCACCTAGAAGGGTTGCAAGCGCGCTGCAGACCGATACTATCGCCAGTCTACGAAACATGAATTGCCGCCGCATGAGGGCGTTATTCACGCTGCCGAAGCTGACTAGTACGAACTGGGTGGCCAGCAGGCAAATCACCCAACGAGTCTCGGGGTGGTCCGTCCAGCGCGAGCTTGTGAAGGCGAAGACAACACAGAGTAGCGCAATTGCGATGTCGATCAGGATGTTTCCCCACCAGCACGTGGCAAGGTCGCGACGGTCCAGCTGCTTCCAGTAAACTATGCTAGCACCGATTCCAAAATTCGCGAACAAAAGGATGAACTGCGTGAAGACGTTGGCGAGACATAGGATTCCGAATGCAGCTGGAGGCAATAGGCGCGCAAAGATCATACTGCGCACCAATTGGATCAGCATCGTTGTGGCGAATCCAAAGCCTGACCAGATACTGCTGCTCAAGACATGTCCGGCAACAGCGGAGGTCGGCACTTCTGCTGGTACGTAGTCCTGCCTACGACGTACTGCTGCCAGAAATTCTCTAAGGACTTTCATTCAACCCCTTCTCAACCAAACCAAATCGCATGCCCTGGAAGGTTGTCCCCTGCTGCTGGTTCGGGGTGCTCGCGCAGGAGAAGGCTGTTTGCTTGTCCTGCACATACAGCGAGATATTGGTCTAACCCTCATGAATCGCTTTGCCACCCCTGCAACCGCATAGAGTTCGATGTATCGATTGATTATTTGCATAATGGTATAGCGCTCACACAGGTGAAGGGTAGCGGCGGTCGCTAGGCGGCTTCGCGTGAATTGGAGTAGCCGCCCTTTGGCACACGACTCTTGATCCCGGGATCAAAACAGCAAGAGACCTCGATACGCAGTACTCTGTGGGATCGCCAAGCACAGGTGGAAGTGATCCAGCAGCGTATGCCCCTCCAAGATCTCCGCCTTCTTGATTCTCGCTCACTTCTTGATTGCCCTAACTGTGATCTCTCGTCGCGACCCAGGCAGCTCCTCCCGCCGGTACTTCTGAATCCCAGAACATGGTACTTGCAGGCCTAGACCGAATGAACCAAGCTCCTGAAGCACTGTCTCACTTGAATCTCCCTCCCTTCTCCATACACGTGGAGAGAGTTTCTTTCATTTAGGCTCCGGATGATCCATTCCCCATTTAACTGGCGTAGTCGGCGGCTTTTTCGGCAAGCCTGTCCGTGTCTATATGCGGCAGATCGCAAAGCGATACTTTCCATTTTGCTCGCGAGCAATATGCTGCATTTCACGCACCTCGATGACGAAATCGGCCCCGAGATGGCTGCGCAGCTCATACACCAACGCCGCCCGCACCTGCGGGTTCCAGCCAGCGGCAGGCACCAGGTTCGCAACCGCCGCACCGTGCTACTCTTGGACAAGCTGCAACTGCCGGATGCCAGCAAAACGGGTCAACGTGCACTCGATCAGCGACACACCCGCCACCTTCGAGCCACCAGCAGCCACGAGGAAATCGGCCAGCCGACCCGTCACACCCTCCATCAAGGGGAGAACTCGCCCGCAGGCGCAGGTGCGGTTGCTGGGGGCGCCCCTGTCACCTACATCGTAGCGTATCATCGGCATGGCTCGGTTGACCAGTTCAGTGACCACAATGCTGCTGTCCTCGGCTGGCGCACAGGGTGAGCCGTCGTCACGCAGGAGTTCGACATAGGCATGCTCGGCATTCAAGTGCAAACCATTGTGAACATCGCACTCGCAGGCGATAAGGCTGACCTCCTCGCAACCGTAGCGGTTGGTCACGGGCACGCCAAAAACAGCCTCGATCAACTGCCGTTCAGGCTGGATTAGCATCATGCTGGTCGCCACGATCCCGCGGGGTCGCAGGGCCTCGGCCAAGATGTAGCCGGAAATTCGTGAACACCAGATCGACCTCTGGATGGGCTCGGATAGGGTTCGAGAGCATTTCGGAATTCAGTACACTATTCGAATTGGACAATACTCGTTCATTCCCTCTGGCGTTCAAGACCAAGCGGAACCACTGGATCAGTAGGACGATCGGTCCCTTCTAGGTATTGGCGAGCGAATAGCTCAATGAGCAGTATTGTTCCCACCGCGCTCCAGGCATGCCGGCCTGTTCGTAGGTCCCTTAGTAGCCGTTGGAGGCCTGATCGCCGCCACAAGCCGCGATCAATACAGCGGTCCGATAGCAAGATTCCGTCCACATACTGCCGCACCCGGCGCCAGCGCCGGTACCACTGCCCATAGATCGGAAAAGAGAGCCCGTAGTGAAGGTTAATCCTCCCTCGCGAAAGAAGACACAACATGTCCT
>JAGMDA010000242.1 GCA_023128935.1 Candidatus Eiseniibacteriota bacterium
GGCTTCCAGAGGGCCACGAAATAATGGCGATGATCCAAGGTGAGCCGGTAGTAATCCATGTCACCACCCAGCGGGCCCCCATTGAACTCGTTGCGCCAGGTGGAGCGGGTCCCCAGGGTCGGGTGGAATGGATTGTCGGTCGAGTTGCGATAGAGCGACACAAAGACCCGGGAACGGGTCCCGTCGCCCTGAACGAGCAGTTCCTGCGTCCTCTCCGGCAGGTTGCTGTAGTCCTCGTACCGCGTATCACTATAGGAATATCCCAGGCTCATCCGGGTGTAGTCCGGCACGCTGAAGATCCAGGGAAATCCAACGCGGAGCCCTCCGCCGCGGACACTGTGCCAATAAGAGGCGTTATAGCTTTCCCCTGCATAGACATCGCGGTGGTTCTGCGTGCGGTAGATGTCAATCCCGAATGATATCGGACGTCCGCACAGCCAAGGTTCGGTGAAAGAGAGGTCATAAAATTCCCGCCGCTTGCCCTTCTCGAGCTCAAGTGCCAAGCTTTGGCCGTTCCCGAATAGGTTGTTGTGCCCGAACTTCACGAATCCGGTCAGACCCATCTGGCTGGAGTAGCCCACGCCACCGTTGGCCGTGGCTGAACTGTGCTCCTCCACCCGGAAGGACACGTCCACTTCGCCTTCAACCTCGGAGGGCTCAAACTCAACGCTCACGTCACTGAAATATCCGGTTGCGAAGATATCCCGCTGGGACCGCAGGAGCAGACTCCGTCGAAGCAGGTCTCCTGGAAAAAGGCGGATCTCACGACGGATGACCCGTTCCTTTGTGCGTGTGTTGCCGACCAGCTTGATGTTGCCCACGCGTGATGGGCGGCCCTCGAAAATGTTGAATGTCACTTGCACAGTATCGGCGGTTACCGTGGTCACCGGGTCAATGCGCAGCTCAACAAGATAGCCGCGCTCTGTATACATGTTATAGATCCCCGCCAGCGTCTGGTCGACCTTGCTCTGGTCATATGGATCGCCGCGCCAGAAGAGCATCGCGTCCCTCAGGATTTCGTCCGCTATGACAGAGGCTCCCTCCCAGGCCGGTTTCCCAAACCGGTAGCGCGGGCCTTCCTGAATGCGGAAAGTGATTTGAACGTCCTCGCCGTCGGGCGAGAATACAGGCTCATCCAGAATTACTTTGGCATCCTTGAATCCATTGTTCTGATAGAAGGCCTTCAAGAGCTGCACGTCATCCTCCAGCTTCTCGCGCTGGAAGCGCCCCTTGCGAAGGAACCCGCGCGGCTTGACCTTCACTTGGCCGCGGAGCTTATCTGCCTGGAAGCTGTCATTGCCCAGAAAGTGGATTTGTCGGAGCTTGACACGACGGCCTTCCTCGATGTTCAAGCAAACAATGATATTCCCGCTCGTATCTGCGGCGCGCGTCTCGGGCGTGATCTTGGCCTGTGCCCAACCATCATCGCGATAGGCCGCCTCGATAGCGCAACACGCCCGGTGCAGATCGCTGCTACGCAGTAGGCCCCCGACCTCGAGCGCGGCGTGTTCCTTCAGATCCTCGACGCTGAAGTAGTCGTTGCCCTTGAAGACCAGCTGGTGGATCCTCGGTCGCTCGGTGAAGGTGAGGATGACGGTGGCGTGGTCACCAGTTGGCGGGTCGAGGGCAACTTTGATCTGCTCAAAAAGGCCGAGAGAATACAGGCTTTGGACTGTCTGGGCAATAAGCAGCGGATGGGCTGGTTCACCAACACGAAGGCGTATTGCATCCGCGACGAGTACAGGATCGACTCGCGTGAGTCCCACGTAGGCGAGGGAGTCAACCACCGGTGCTTCGGTGGCCACTGCCTGGATGCAGCCCCCCAGCACAAGAAACGCCAGCACACAGAGCTTCCCACTGCGTCTGGCGGTTGCAGCCCTTTTGGACATCCTGCCCTTTCCCCGACCGATCTCCGCCGGCCTCAGCGAAATATGAAGCGCCCGTGGGTCCACGTGGCAGCGGGTTTCATCGCTCGCGCAAAACTAGTCTCCCTGGCTCGCCGACTCTGCGGGGAGCGACTTATCGTCTTGCGCTTTTCTTGGGGCCTCTTTCGTCTCCCCGCTGGCTGCTTCCCGCGCAGGCGCCTTGCGGCCAGTGGATCGCTTCGTTTCCTCGAAGCTAAGGCCCTCACCCTTCTTTATCGCGCGGATGACAGATCCACTCTGGAATCTGCCCTTCAGCACCTCTTCCGCCAAGGGATCTTCAATGTAACGCTGGATAGCGCGGCGCAACGGCCGCGCGCCCAAGTCTGCATCAAAACCCTTGTCCAGGAGCATTTCAATTGCCCCGCGAGTCAAGCTAAGCTTGATCCCTGACTCTGCCAGACGCTTGCCCAACTGGCCGATTAGAATCTGCAGAATCTTCTCCATATCCTTCCGCGTCAACGCGCGGAAGGTAATGATTTCGTCCAGGCGGTTCAGGAACTCCGGATTGAAGACCTTGCGCACCTCCTCCAACACCGTGCGCCTCATCTGTTCGTAGGTCGTCTCCGAATCCTGGCGCGAGAAGCCCAGCGCACCGCGCCCCCGGATTCTTCTGGCGCCGATGTTGCTCGTCATGATCAAGACGCAGTTCTTGAAGCTGACCTTTCGCTTCATGCTGTCGGTCAGCAGGCCATCCTCCAGGACCTGGAGGAGGATATTGAAGACATCTGGATGGGCTTTCTCGATTTCATCCAGGAGCACCACCGAATACGGCTTGCGCCGCACCTTCTCTGTGAGCTGGCCGCCCTCTTCGTATCCCACATAGCCCGGCGGGGCCCCCACCAGCCGGCTGACAGAGAACTTCTCCATATACTCGCTCATGTCAATCCGGATCAGGGCGTCGGGATCGTCGAAGAGGAAATGGGCGAGAACCCGTGCGAGTTCGGTCTTGCCCACTCCCGTAGGTCCGAGGAACACGAAGCTTCCGATCGGCCGGCGCGGATCACGCAGTCCAGCGCGGTTACGCCGGATCGACTTGGCGATGGCCTCAACAGCCGCGCGCTGGCCGATGATTTCCTTCTCCAGTTCATCCTCCATACGCAGGAGCTTGCTCGTCTCGGCTTCGCCGATCTTGGTGACGGGGATCTTGGTCATGCGCGAGACGACATAAGCCATGTCATCCTCGGTGACCCAGGTGCGCTGTGTGCTCTTGGCCTCGTTCCATTCCTTCTTGATGCGATAATACTCCTGTCTGAGATCCTTCTCGGCGTCACGCAGGCTGGCTGCCTTCTCGAACTCCTGCGCCCGGATGGCGGCCTCTTTCTCCAGAGCGATCTTCTCAATCTTCTTGTCCAGATCGCGCAGCTCCATCGGGAAAGTGCTCTGCGAGAGCCGCGCACGGGCACCGGCTTCGTCCAGCACATCGATCGCCTTGTCTGGCAGATACCGATCCGTGACATAGCGGTCGGTCAGACGCACTGCGCTCACCAGCGCCTGGTCGTCGTAGTGGACGCGGTGGTGGGCTTCGTACTTGTCTCGCAGGCCCCGGAGGATCGCGATGGTCTCCTCCACGGTTGGAGGCTCCACGGTAATAGACTGAAAGCGCCGGTCGAGGGCGCCATCCTTTTCAATGTGCTTGCGATACTCATCGAGGGTTGTGGCGCCGATGCATTGCATCTCGCCGCGCGAGAGCGCGGGCTTAAGCATGTTCGATGCATCAATGGCCCCCTCCGCGCCGCCAGCACCCACGATGGTATGGAGCTCATCGATGAAAATGATAGCGTCTCGCGACTCGCGCAACTCGTTCATGATCGTTTTGAGTCGCTCTTCGAACTGGCCGCGGTACTTCGTGCCGGCCACGACGCTGGCCAGGTCCAGCGTGATGAGCCGGTGCCCCCGCAGGAGTTCCGGCACCGTGCCATCCACGATCTGTTGCGCTAGCGCCTCGACGATGGCCGTTTTACCCACGCCCGGTTCTCCGATCAGCACCGGGTTGTTCTTCTTGCGCCGGCAGAGGATCTGGATTACGCGTTCGATTTCATCCTCCCGCCCCAGAACCGGATCCAACTTGCCCTCTTTGGCAAGCTCGGTGAGGTCTCGTCCGAATTGGTTGAGACTCGGAGTCTCGGGCCGTTCCTCCGCCTCGGGCTGTGGCGAGCCGGGATGACCACCCAGGAGTTTCAGGGTTTCCTCGCGGATCTTCTTGCGATCCACGGCCATGTCCAACAGCACTTTCGCAGCCACCCCTTCTCCCTCGCGGATGAGGCCCAGGAGTAGGTGCTCCGTGCCCACATAGTTGTGGCCCATCTGCCGGGCCTCATCCACCGCCAGCTCCAGCACGCGCCGGGCATTGGCGGTAAATGGGATCTCACCGATCGTCAGTGTGCCCCCCATGTGGGCGACCATGTTCTCCACACCCTGGCGGATCGCATCCAAGTCCAACCCCAAGTTGCCCAGGACCGTGGCCGCGATCCCCTCTCCCTCGCGCAGGAGACCTAGCAGGAGATGCTCGGTACCGATCGAATCGTGTTGCAGGCGGCTGGCCTCCTCCCGCGCGAGGAATATGACCTTGCGCACTCGCTCGGTGAACTTGTCATGCATTGAACTCAGGCTCCTTTCATTGAAACCGCGCGCTGCACGCGGTGAGCTCTGGTGAGCAGTCCGGGCTAGGCCGCTAAGTCGTCTTTCAGCCTGCCGCGGATGAACTCCGATCGTCGGATATTGCGTTCCTCGGAGCTCATCTCCGTGCCTGCCATCATTTGCATATGGCCGGGTTGGGCGTAGAGCAAGATCTCGTTGATGATCCCTGTGCGGGGCAGTCCCTCCATGCTCAGTGTGATCCCGAGCCTGATGGCCGAGCTCAACCCGATGACCTCTTCCGATGTCAGCAGGTGGGCGTGTGTGAAGACGCCCAGTGCCCGCATGACCTTGTCTTCGATCTGCTCCCGAGCGTCCTTCATTAAAACATCGCGGGCCTTTTCCTCATAGTCAAGCAGTTGCCGGACAACCCGTTCGAGATTCAGGAGCGCCTGCGATTCTTTCTCCCCCAATGTAATTTGGTTCGAAATCTGGAAAAAGTTCCCAAGCACGTCGGTTCCTTCGCCATAGAAGCCCCGTACTGCGAGCCCCACTTGATTGACGCCCGTCAGGACCTTCTTGATCTTCCGTGTCAGCACGAGCGCCGGCAGGTGGACCAGGACCGAGGCCCGCAATCCCGTGCCCACATTGGTCGGACACGCAGTGAGATAGCCGAAGTCATCGGAGAAGGCGTATTCGAGCGATGATCCAAGCTGATCATCTACATCACTGGCGGCCTGGTAACACTCGTCGAGCTGGAAGCCCGGGCGGAGGGCCTGGATGCGTATATGGTCCTCTTCATTGATCATCACCCCCACGTTCTCGTCGGCGGCGAATACCAGTCCACACTGGTCACCACTACTTGCCAGGTCATAGCTGATCAGGTGGCGCTCCAGCAGGAACTGGCGTTCCAAAACTGACAGCCCCTCGATCTGCAGCAGCTGACGCCCTTCGAGCGCAGTGACTCCCAAGGAAGCACTCTCCACCCGGTGGAGCACATTGCTGAGCTCCTCGGCCAGCGCCCGGCCCGGAAAGCGCATCCCTTTCAGGTTTCGCGCCAGGCGGACTCGCGTGCTCAAAATACCGTCTGACCACGGCCCGTCGCCCGCGAACCACTTTCCAGAGGTACGCAGCATGTCCGAAACAGGCAGATTCATCGGCATCCCCTTGCCAGCATTGTTCTCTCCCACCATCCAATCGTGCGGGCCCCAACGCCCCCTAGCTCTGCCGGCGTGGACCGGCGCGGTGCTCCGAATCGTCGGCCACCTCGGCGGAAGTTGCCGTCGCCGTCGCAGACTGGTCCGACGCTGCCGCGTCGGCTGCGGTGGACTCGACCTTGCGAATCTCGTCGCGGATCACAGCCGCCTTTTCGTATTCCTCGCGTTCGATTGCCAGCTCCAGATCCTCGTGCAATTTCTGGATTTGACGGCGACGCTCGAACTGGGCGCCATTCTTGCCCGGGGCCTTTCCCACATGGCGCACCGATCCATGGATCCTGCGCATGACCTGCTTCAGCTGTGCGCCGAAGGCCCCGTAACACGACGGGCAGCCCAAGCGTCCAGTTTTCAGGAATTCGCTATACTTCAATCCGCACTCGGTACACTGCACCTGCCCCACCCGATGGGACCCCTCTGGATACAGATTCTCGGCCATCCAGACCATCTGGCTGGCGATCGAGAGCTTGCCGATCTCCATCATGGAGTGGAAGCCCTTCTCACGCGCGCACTTCTCGCACAGGTGGAGTTCAGTCACCTTGTCGTTCTTGACCTCTTTCACGTGGACCGTTGCCTCCGCCACGTGGCAGTTCTGGCACTTCATGACTCCGCTCCTATGGTTGGACTGCTCAACCCTGCATCGCTCTCCGGCGACGTCGCCGGGTACAGCACTCCGTCCTTCAACCTCAGTCTAATATCGGCAAGCCGCGCCAGGTATTCATTATGAGTCGCCACAATCCAGCTCTGGTTCCCCTCTCGGGCCAGGGAATACAGCAACCCATAAAGCGCCTCTCCCGTTGGCCGGTCCAGATTGCCGGTAGGTTCGTCGGCCAGGACGAGGGCTGGATCATTGGCCAGCGCCCGCGCGAGCGCAACCCGCTGCTGTTCCCCGCCCGAAAGGCGACTCGGATCATGCTCCAGTCTTTCTCCCAAGCCAACCATTTCCAGCAGTTGGGTTGCCCGCTGCCTGGCCTTCCCCGGCTCCGCCCCAGCGATGAGAAGGGGAATCTGCACATTCTCAACCGCTGAGAACTCCTGCAGCAGGTGGTGATACTGGAAGACAAAGCCCACGAAGCTGCTGCGCAGCCCTGCCCGCGCCTCCTCGCCAGCCTCGCCGATATCCTTGTCATGGTAGAGGATCGAACCGCTATCGGGCCGGTCGAGAGCCCCAATCAGCTGCAGCAATGTGGTTTTTCCGGATCCAGAGGCACCCAGCACAGCGACCACCTTCCCGGGATATACTTGGAGATCCACCCCCCTGAGCACGTGTAGCTGCTTCCCACCTGAAGGATAGGTCTTGTGAAGGCCCCTGACCGTCAAGATCGGCTCGGCTGTTACTGTGCCCGTTACCACTGACCTCTCCTCTTGTCCGGGATCTATTCGGCGTGAATGGCCTCGATCGGATCCATGCGCGCTGCCTTCCACGCGGGGTAGAGGGTTGAAAGGGCGGCAATCACTAGCACGGAAACCACAATAAGCCCCACGTCTGACCACTCGACCCGCACCGGAAGGGTGTCAATGAAGTAGATGTCCTCGGGAAGCCTGATGAACTCGTAGCGCTCGAGCAGGTGGCACAGACCCAACCCGACGACAGCCCCCAGGGCGGTTCCGCCAAAGGCCATGACCCAGCCTTCCAAGACGAAGATGCGCAGTATGCCCATGGATGTTGTGCCCATCGATTTCAGGATCCCGATCTCCCGCCGCTTGTCCGTAACCAGCATAATCAGCGAACTGGCGATATTGAAGCCGGCGACCAGGATGATCATGATCAGGATCACGAACATCGCGCGCTTTTCCGTCCGCATCCAGCTGAAGAGGTTCTCATTCAGATCGATCCAGTTGTTGGCGCGGTACGGAAACCCTCCTACCAGCTCCACGATCTCTTGGCCCACGCGTGGAGCCTCATTCATGTCTACAATCCGCACCTCCAGGCCCGTGACACGATCGCCCAACCCGAAGAAGGACTGCCCCTCGGCAAGGTCAATGAAGGCCATGCTGGCATCGAACTCATACATCCCGGAATTGAAGATGCCTTCCAAGCGGAAGCGTCGCATGCGGGGCACGAAACCCAGCGGGGTCCGGCGGGCTTCCGCAGGGCTCACCAGCAGGAAATCGTCCCCGGGCAGGAGACCCAGGTTGTCGGCAATGTGACGTCCCAGGATCATTCCGGGTAGGCCGTCACCTGACCGCGCAAGTCGGGGTGGTCTCTCGGGCGTCCCCACATAACGGCTCAGGGCGGTCACGGCGATCGCTTTCTTCCAGTCGATCCCCTTGACAATGGCTCCCTCCGCGGCGGTGCCCGCGGAGAGCATCGCCTTGCCGTACACGAAGGGGGCCACGGCAACCACATCGGGATGGCCCGCGACCAGCTGGGCGAGGCTGTCGCACTGGGCGAGTCCCTGGGTGCCATAGCGCAGGAGAATCACATGGGCGTTGGTGCCTACAATGCGGCTCTTGACCTCCCTGTCGAATCCGCTCATGACGGCCAGGACGACAATGAGCGCACAGACCCCCAGGGCGATCCCGGCGGCAGCGTAGTAGCTGGTGGCTGAGTGGAGGGCTGTTTCACGGCGGCCGAAGAGGTATCGCAGACCGATGAATGTGACTAGGTGCGCATCGCTTGTAGCTCCCGAGGAGTCCAGCTGCCTGGAAAACTCCGGCACAAGCAGGCGCCAGACCACCCAACGCAGGAGCCAGATCACCAAGGCCAGCGGCAGCCAAATCGGCAGCAGTAGGATCCCCACGAGGCCCAAACCGAAGGCGGCTGCCGGTGCGCCGGTGTGCCAGCGTAGCAGCCTGAGAATGGAGCGGCCGAGCCCAACCACTAGTGCTCCCAGCCCCAGCAATCCAATGAGTGTTGGAAAAACCACCAGCCCCGGAACCCCCATCAGCCACCGCAGGCGACTCCCGTGATAGGACCTGTGGCCAAGATGCGCCTCCCATAGCTGTATCAGACCATCCCCGCAAAGCCCGATCGCCTGCGCCAGCAGGAAGAATGGTGCCCAGACAGGGGCCAGCAAAAAGAGGGCCAGGTGTCTGCGGCCCTGCGCTGCTGTCTGTTCCCTCCGCGGCATTACAGCTACCCCCGCCAACCCTGGGAGTCGAAGACGAGGCGTGAGCATACCTCCGGCACGTCGGTCGGATAGGCCCCATTGAAGCAGGCCAGGCAGTAGTCCTGCGGTTGCTCCACGCTGCTCAAGAGGTCTTCCTCCGTCAGGTAACCCAACGTGGTGGCGCCAATAAAGGCGCATGTTTCCTCAACCGTTTTGCTGGATGCAATCAGCTCGCTCCGGGTGGGCGTATCGATACCGTAGAAGCAAGGGTTGCGGATCGGGGGGCTGCTGATACGTAAGTGGACTTCGCGTGTCCCGGCCTTATGCAGGAGTTGCATCAGCTGCCGGCTCGTTGTTCCGCGCACAATCGAATCGTCCACGACCACAACCCGCTTGCCGTCCAAGATCTCCCGATCCGCATTGAACTTGACCCGCACGGCACTGTTCCTCCTGGCGCCCCCCGGCTTGATAAACGTTCTGCCCACATAATGGTTCCGGATCAGACCCAGCTCGAATGGGATGCCGCTGGCGCTGGCGAATCCCAGCGCTGCCGGGTTCGAGCTGTCTGGCACAGCGATGACGATGTCGGCCTCTGCGGGATGGCGACGCGCAAGGGCGGTACCCAGGCGGCGGCGAACGCGACTGACCGGTTCCCCGAAGACACAGCTATCGGGTCGCGAGAAGTAGATATGCTCAAAGATACACTGCCGGATGGGGCCACTTGAGGCGGCAGCGTGCGCCTCGATCT
>JAGMDA010000243.1 GCA_023128935.1 Candidatus Eiseniibacteriota bacterium
CGGCGTGATTGCCGGAGAGCAGTACTCCCGGCGTCGGCCGATCACGAAACGTTTCCGGGCGCGTATAGTATGCACTGTCCAAGATCCCAGTCGAGAAACTGTCACCCAGCGCGGAATCCCGATCTCCCAAGACCCCGGGGATGAGCCTCAGGATCCCATCTATGATCACCATGGCGGCCAGCTCGCCGCCGGAAATCACATAGTCCCCCAGTGAGATCTCTCCATCGACGAAGTCGCGCACGCGCTCGTCAACCGCCTTGTACCGCCCGCAGATGAGGACCAAGTCGCTTCCACCCGCGCGCTGCTCAAAGAACCCCTCGTTGAGCACCTGACCCTTCGGGCTTAGCAGGACGACCTCCCGCTTGCCCTTGGGCTTCGGCAAGGCCTCCAGCGCCCGAACCACTGGCTCGACCCTGAGCACCATACCCGGCCCTCCGCCATAGGGCCGATCGTCGATGCTGCGATGGCGGTCATCCGTGTAGTCACGCAGGTTGACGATCCGCAGCGCCGCCTTGCTCCGATCCAAGGCCACCCGGATCATGCCCTCGGTATCCAGACTCCCGAAAAGCGCCGGGAATCCGGTGAGGACCGCAATCGAGACCACCGGGCCCTCCGTGCTCACGGGTCGATCAACCCCTCCAGGTTTTTGAGTGTCATGCGCCCCTCGTCAGGATCGACGCTCTCGATCGCGTCCTGAATCGCGGGGATCAGGACCTCTCGCCCCTCATGGCGGATACAGTACACATCGTTGGCGCCGGTGGCCAAGATCTCCTCAAGGACCCCAAGGTACCGGCCATCGGCCGCGTAAACCTTCAGGCCGATCAGCTCGAAGTGATAGGCCTGGGGACCCTCCAGGGGCGGCAAATCCTGCGCTCGTATCTGGAGCACGGCATTCACCCAGGGTTTGATCTCCTCGATGGAGTGGCACCCATCGAAACGGGCCACGAGTTTCCTAGGCATGCGGCGCGACGAGGCAACCCTTAGAGATCGCCGCCCCCCGCGGGTTACCAGAAACACTTGGGATCCAACCTCAAAACGGTCCGGAGCATCCCCATAGTAGTGGATCACAACCTCGCCCTTCAACCCGAAGGGCTTGCCGATCCTGCCTATGTCGACCCATACTTCCCGGGACGGGCCCGATGTTGGGTCCTCTCGCGCCGGCTTCATCTCCGCAGCGCTCCCCCTGACATGCCCGTTATCGGGGAGCTGCGGTTACTCAAGGATCTCGAGCACCGCCCGCTTGTTCTGTTTCGTGGCCGCCGCGGACAGGATCGTGCGGATCGCGCGGATCGTCCGTCCATGCTTGCCGATCACCTTGCCGAGATCTCCCTCGCCAACTCTGAGTTCGTAAACGGTGGTCTTCTCGCCGGCCACTGCCTGAACAACAACCTCCTCGGGATTGTCAACCAGCGCTTTCGTCAGATACACGATGAGGTCTTTCATGGTTCGCTCGCTCCTTCTCGCCCGGTTCGTGTTCTCAACTCCCCCAGCACCTCAGGTTTCACCTCGCCCACCGGCTCAGCACTCGCACGCCCCTCCCCACACCAGCGGGAGGGGTTTTGAACAGAACATCAGTATCCACCCGCGGCGGTGCGCATGCGTTGCGCAGGGCGGAAACAGTTAGGATTCCGATTCCGGCTCCCCGGCCATGGCACTGCCCTGCGCCGTTTCACCGACGGCCTTGGCTGCGCCTTCCGGCGCTGTATTTTCCAGGGCTGCGGCATCAGGGGCAGCAGGATCCGAGGCCGCCATTCCCCCCCGCTTCTCCAGGCGCCGGATCAGTGCGTGCACTGCTTCGGAAGGTTTGGCACCCTTGGCCATCCAGTGCGTCAACCGCTCGCGGTCAAGATGGATGACATCGTTAGCGGGAAGGGGATCATAGTAGCCGACCTTCTCAAGAAAGGCCCCATCCCGAGGCTTGCGCGAATCCGTCACGACAACCCGATAAAATGGCCGGTTGCGAGCCCCTGCCCTCTGAAGCCGGATCACAACGCCCACTGCTTCCTCCTTGTTTCTCCTGTCATCATCGCTGAAAGAGGCCCTGGAGCCTGCGCCCTTTGCGAAGCCGCCCGAAGAGCCTGCGCATTTCCTGGAAGTCTCGAAGCAACCGGTTGACTTGCTGAACCGATGTGCCGCTACCACGCGCGATGCGCTTGCGCCGTGACCCGTTGATCATCTCGGGTCTCCTGCGCTCCTCCAGCGTCATCGAAAGCACGATGGCCTCAATCCTCGAAACCTCCCCTTCGTCAATCGAAACCGCCCCCAGGGCCTTGGCACCCATCCCCGGAATCAACTTCACGAGATCCTGGAGCGGACCCATCTTGCGCATCTGTTTCATCTGCTGGAGGAATTGCTCGAAGGTGAATGCGCCCCCCTCAAGGCTCTTGCGAAGGCATTCAGCCTCCTCCAGGTTGACTGCTTCCTGTGCCTTCTCCACCAGAGAGAGCACATCACCCATTCCCAAGATCCGGGAGGCCATCCCGGCCGGATGGAATGTCTCGAGCGCCTCCAGACGCTCGCCTGTCGCCACAAAGAGGATCGGCACCCCCGTGACGGCGCGGATACTGAGCGCCGCTCCGCCCCGGGCATCGCCGTCCATTTTGGTCAGGATCACGCCGCCCAGTCCCAAGCGTTCATGGAAGGCCTGGCTAACAGAAACCGCCTCCTGACCCGTCAGTCCATCGACCACCAGCAGAATCTGGTGGGGTTCTGTCGCGTCGCGAACGCGCTCGACTTCCCGCATCATTTCCTCATCGATCTGCATGCGACCTGCTGTATCGATGAGGTAGTAGTCGGCACCAGCTTGCCGGGCCGCCGCCCATCCCTTCTCGGCCACGCTGGCAGCGTCTCTCTCGCCTGGCTCTGCAAAGACCTTGACCTGCAGCTGCCCCCCCAGTTGCTGCAACTGATCAACAGCTGCCGGCCGATGTACGTCACAGGCACCCAATAGGGGTACCATCTTGCGGCTGCGCAACTGGCGGGCGATCTTCGCCACACAGGTCGTCTTGCCTGAACCCTGCAGACCAACGAAAAGGATCCGCGTCGGGATCTCCTGCGACTGCGCGAGCTGGGCCGCTTCTCCGCCCAGGAGCTCGGTCAAGACATCCTGGAATATCTTGACCAGTTGCTGATCGGGCGTCAGGCTTTTTAGGACCTCAACCCCCAGCGCACGCTGCTCCACCTGTTGGATGAAGTCGCGCGCGACTCGGTAGTTGACATCGGCCTCCAGGAGTACCCGGCGCATCTCGCGCAGGCTGTCGCGGATATTCTCAGGGCTGAGCTTCCCCCGACCGCGCAGGCGGGTGAAAACCTGATCCAAGCGTCCTGCAAGCGCTTCAAACATCTATGGCGCACTCACCCGTTGACTACATCGCTGGACTTCGCAAAACGGAGATTCTATCACGGCGATGCAGCCTAATCAAGCCCCGAGACCGCCGTTTGTGACACAGGCCCGGCCGCAGGCTGCTTTCCTGAGGTTGCCCAATGCGGCGATGCGATCCTCGCAATCAAAAACGGCAGAACCCGCTACGAGGATCCTTGCCCCAGCGTTAAAGCAGGCGCGGGCGGTTTCCACACTGACCCCACCGTCAACCTCAACCTGGTAGCCCCATCCCCGCTCCTTGGCGAGCTGAGATGCCACCTGGATCCGTGGAAGCATCGCGCCCATGAAGGCCTGCCCGCCGAAGCCCGGCTCAACGGTCATCATCAACACAAGGTCAAGTTGCTCGCCAACACGCTGCAGCCAGCCGTTCGGGTGGGTAGCGGGGCGGAACGAAAGACCGATCCCACATCCCATGGCCCTGAGCGACGCGGCCGCCTCATTGAAGCGCCCGATCCCTGCTTCTGATGGCCCCCCCCCATCCTCGCAGCCCAGGGCTTCAGCGTGAAGCGTCAGTAGGTCGGCCCCAGAGCGGACAAAGGGCTCCAGGAAGCCAAGCGGATGGCTGATCATGAGATGCGTATCCAAGAACAGATCGGTGGCCTGCCTGATCGACCGGACGAGCGGGGGACCAAAGGTGATGTTGGGCACGAAGTGGCCATCCATCACATCCAGATGAAGGATGCGGGCCCCACCGACTTCGACTGTGCGGATCTCCTCGGCCAGACAGCCGAAATTCGCCGACAATAGCGATGGGGCAATCTGCATCCCGCTGGGAAGATCCCTTCCAGCCATGTGATCTCTCCTCTCCAGGCAGTGCCTCCGGTCAACCCCCCGTCCTGATCTCGACAGTCCCACCTGCACTGATTGGGTAGCCGGGGGGCGGGGTCTGCTCGGCCACCTGGTTGGTCCGTGCTCTGGCCCCAGGCCAGACCTGCCGGTGAACCCGCAGTCCCATCGCCTCCAGCGCCTCTGCCACGCTGCTGGCCTCCATCCCACGGAGGTCGGGCATCAGGTAGCGCCGTTCTGGAACACCTTCGCTCACAAGCAGATCGACCGTGCCCCTTCCCGCCAGCGGGGTCCCTGGCGGCGGAGATGCGGCCACCACACGCTTCCGGGGAACGGTTGCTGACGAAACCCAGCAGACCCTCCCCCGCTCGATTCCCTCCCGTGCCAGCAGGAAACGCGCGTGGACCAGGCTCTCGCCCTCCAGCTCGGGAACATCGAGGGCTGCGGGCCCAAGACTAACTACCACGTCCACATGACGCCCCTTCTTGACACGGGAACCGGGGGGAGGACTTTGCCTGAGGATCCTGCCCACCGGGATGTGCTCATCTACGGCCCTCGTGATCGCACCCAGCTCCAGCCCAGGCGCAGCCAGAAGGCCACGGACATCCTCACACGCCAGGCCCCTGACATCGGGGACCTGGGTCTCCTGTCTGTGACGAACGAAGGAGGGCATTACCACGAAATGAAAGAGCATCACGGCCCCCACCATGCCGAGGCCCACGAGAAGCAGGCGCAGCAGAATCCGTCCGACCGTACTCGCTCGCATCATGCCTTCCCCTCCAGCGGATGCCGTGGGACGGATTCCCCGGTCCTCTGAAGCAGCGCCGCGTAGAGCCCTTCCATGCCCAGCACCCCGGGAAGGATCCGGACACTCCCCGGGCCTGCATGCAAAACCTCCGGGACGAGCGGCGGAAGCGAGCCCAGATGGAATTCGGGATGCCTCTCCAGGAATCCTTCAATCTGCTGATCGGTCTCCTCCGGCTCCAGCGTGCAGACGCTGTAGAGTAGCAAGCCTCCTGGCAAAACCAGTCCGGCGGCTGCCTCCAGCAAGCGCCGCTGGGTTGTGCAGGCATCGGCAATATCCCCCGGACAGCGCAGCCAGCGTGTGTCTGGCCGGCGCCGCAGAACCCCCAATGCCGTGCAGGGAGCATCAAGAAGAATGCGCGGGAAGGCGGCCCGGAATGGCGGTCGTGTCCCGTCGGCAACGAGAGGGAAGAGTCGACTCAGTTTCAGGCGGGCCTTTGTCTGCACAATGCGGCGCAGTCGCCGGATCTTCAGGTCGGCGGCCAGCACATAGGCCTGCGGGTTGAGCTCGGTCAAGTGAGAGCTCTTCGTTCCCGGGGACGCGCACAGATCCAGTATCCAACCGGTCTGCTGGTTCGGCCACAGGTGTGCCACGAGCATCTGGCTCTCATCCTGCAGGGTGATCGCGCCCTCATTGAGAAGGGGATGTTGGTGCACCGGGAAGGTCCCATTGGTGCGCACGGCTTCCTTGAGGACCGCGCCGGGCCGCACTGCACGACCTTCGCGCTCGAGGTGCACCCGCACCTGCCTGCAAACATCTTTCCCGCCGCGCACGCGCAGGTGGAAGTCGGGGGCCTGGTTGTTCCATTCACAGATCCTCCGGGTCTCATCCTCCCCCCAGCGCCTGAGCCATCGATCGATCAACCAGCTCGGATGGGACAGCTCCCCCTCCAGCGAATCGGCACCACTCCCACTTCCCCATTCCCGGGCCCCGGGGTTCCGGCTAACCAGGTCCCGTAGGATACGGTTGACCAAGCGGCCCTTGCCCTCCCCGACAAGCTGGCGGGCCATCTGAACCGAGGTGTGAATCGCGGCATGCGGGGGCGTCTGGTCAAGATGGAAAAGCTGAATGAAGCCGAGTCGGAGGATGTTGATGGTGCGCGCATCGAGGGAACGGACGCCTCTGATAAGGCGTCCATCGAGAACGCGATCCGCCCGGCCGCGCCAGCGGTGAGTAGTCCGCACCAAGCTCGTCACGAGCCGCCGATCTCTTTCATCCAGTCCGCTCTGCGCTAGGCGGGGCCCCAGCACCGGATCTGCCGGGATGCGGTCCTCCTCACACCTGATCAGGATTTCGAGGGCCAATGTCCGGGCATCACGCATGGCCCACACTCCCGGGATGGGTCGGCCTCGGAAGCAAGCGCTCCCCCTCTGTGACCCTATGCCCGCAGCAAAACGAGGCCCCGTCCTGGAGGCGACTGTTCTCGGGTTGGACCTTGCGCAGCATCACGGATCCCGGAAGGGCAGCGATGACCGGCGGGTGTTTCCCGTCAGCGCTCAAGATCGTACCGGGAGCCACCCGCCGCGGGATCTCGTCTACGACAGAAACCGCCAGGATCTTGACCCGCGCCTTGCGCAGATAGCAGTAGGTGCCGGGCCACGGGTCGAAGGCTCGGACCATGCGCTCCACCTGGGTCGCCGGAAGCCGCCAGTCGAGCAGGCCATCCTGGCGCTGCAGGCGTGGCGCATAGCTGGCAGCCTCGGGATTCTGCTCGACGCCGTGGAGCTTCCCATCGGCAAGGCCGCGAACTGCCTGGCAGATCAACTGTGCACCATAGATGGCAAGCTTGGAACCCAGGCTCCCGCCAGTATCGTTGGGCAGGATCTCCACTGCGCGCTGGAGGAGCACTGGGCCTGAATCGACGCCTTCTGTCATGCGATATACAGTTACTCCCGTAAGTGGGTCCCCCCGCAGAATCGCCCAGGGTATGGGGGACAGTCCTCTGTAGCGTGGTAGCAGAGAGGGGTGCAAATTGATGCAGCCCAACCGGGGAAGCGCGAGCAGACGGCGCCGGAAGATCTTCCCATAGGCAGCAGTCACAATCAGGTCGGGCGCCAGCTGTTTGAGGAAGGTCAACTCGGCTCGTTGCTGCAGCACTGCGGGCTGTCTAACCGGTATCTTGGGATCCTCGGCGGCGCAGGCCGTCGGCGGTTGGATCAGTTTGAGACCACGGCCCTGCTT
>JAGMDA010000244.1 GCA_023128935.1 Candidatus Eiseniibacteriota bacterium
AGCGAGCGGCTGTCAGGCGTACGACCCGTGTACCGTCTGATCGATGACGCAGAACTGCTCCTCACGATCCATGCCGCCACGGGGCCGCTGGAGGAAGACGGCGAGGAGAGCTGAGCCCATGTTTCAGCCGGGCGAATGGGCATGGAGCCTCGAACACCAACAGGTCTGCAGGGTCGTCGAGACGCAGGACCTGTGGGGGGACACGCTCTACCGCGTGTGGGTTCCCGCTAAGGACACGATCGTCCGCGTCCGCTCGAGCCAACTCCGGCCGCCGGCTGAAAGCGCGCCGCGCGGTTCCGCGTGGATCTCCTACTTGACGGCCGCGGCCCGGGTGTCTGACGCGCTCACCCAGGATGTCCTGCTGGCGCCTATCGAGGCGTCGGTGATCCCCCTGCCGCACCAGATCCGGGTGTTGTCGCGCGCCGTGTCGAGCGACCGTGTCCGTTACCTCCTGGCGGACGAGGTCGGCCTGGGCAAGACGATCGAGGCGGGGCTCATCATGCGCGAGCTGAAGCTGCGTGGAATGGTGCGTCGCACGCTGGTCGTTACCCCCAAGGGTCTCGTCACGCAGTGGATTGCCGAGATGCGCACCCATTTCGACGAGGAGTTCCGTCTCTTCATCCCGAGCGACTTCTCGGCCTTCCGCCGGATCGCTCAGAAGGACAATGTCTGGGAGACGTATGACCAGGTCGTCTGTCCGATGGACTCCGTCAAGCCCGTTGACGGCCGCAGGGGCTGGTCTCGGGATCAATTGGCGGAGTACAACCGCGAGCGGTTCGAGGATCTGATCGCTGCGGGGTGGGATCTGATCATTGTCGATGAGGCTCACCGTCTCGGAGGAAGCACCGACCAAGTCGCCCGCTACAGGCTCGGCCGCGGCTTGGCAGAGGCAGCACCGTATCTCCTGCTACTTTCCGCGACCCCTCACCAGGGCAAGACCGACGCCTTCCACCGGCTGATCTCGCTCGTCGACGAGCGGGCCTTTCCCGATCCCGACAGCATCTCAAGAGAGCGCGTTCAGCCCTACGTGATCCGGACCGAGAAGCGGCGTGCCATCGACGCAGAAGGGCAACCGCTCTTCAAACCAAGAAACACCCGGCTTGTCCCGATCGCCTGGGGAGAGAGGCACAGCTTGCAACGCACCCTCTACGAGGCAGTGACCGAGTACGTTCGAGAGGGCTACAACCAGGCGATACGGGAGAAGAAGAGCTACATCGGCTTCCTGATGATCCTCATGCAGCGCCTGGTTACATCCTCGACTCGCGCAATCCGCACCACCCTGGGTCGCCGCCTCCAGGTGCTGCAGGCTCCGAGCGAACAACTCCTGCTCTTCCCGGATCTGTCTGAGGAGGAGTGGGCCGATCTCGATGGTCAGGAGCAGATCGAGACGCTGCTCACATACGACATCCCATGGAACCCGATGCGGCTTGAGCAACGCATCGGCCGGGTGGATCGCATCGGCCAGGAGCGTACGGTCCGGGCCGTGAACTTCGTTGTCCAGGACACGGTCGAGTACCGGGTTCGGGAGGTCTTGGAGGAGAAGCTGGCCGTCATCCTGGAGGAGTTCGGAGTCGACAAGACCGGCGACATCCTCGACTCGGCTCAGGCCGGGCAGCTCTTCGACGATCTCTACGTCGAGGCCATGCTGCAACCGGATGCCTTGAACGCCAAGGTCGACTCCGTGGTGAGTGAGGTTCGGGAGCAGGGGAGAGCGGTGCGGGAGAGCGGCTCCATCCTTGGAAGCGTTCAGGACCTCGATCCCCGTGATGCGCGCAGCCTGATGACGCATCCGTTGCCCCACTGGATCGAGCGGATGACGATCAGCTACGTACAAGGACTCGATGGCAGCGCGGTGCGCAAGGGTAGGACGTGGAGACTCCGCTGGCCGGACGGGGAGGAGATGGACCGTGTCGTCTTCACGATGGCCGACGCGAATCGCGTTCGAGACGCGCTCCACCTTACCCTCGATCACCCGAAGGTCCGAAACCTGGCCAAGCAGATACCCCGCGTCGCTCCGGGACAGACTGTCCCCAGCCTCTGTCTTTCGACCCTGCCTGCGGGAGGGAATGGCCTCTGGTCGCTCTGGCGGATTGCGGCCCATGCGGGATCTCACTCCCAGGTGCGGATCATGCCGCTATTCGTCCATGACGACGGCCGCATCCTTGCTCCCACTGCCCGCTTCGTCTGGGATCAGATGCTATCGGAGACAGTTGAAGTGGCGGCGCATCTCGAAGGAGATGCTGCGCTCGAACTGTTCCAGCGCGTCGAGGCGTCGGCCCGTGAACATGGACAGCAGATCTACCAGGAGTTGGTTCGGACCCATCGAACACGCCTTGCGAGGGAACGCGAGAGAGGTGAGTACGCGTTCAACGCGCGGCGCCAGGCCATCGAGAGGATTGGACTCCCGGCTGTACGGCACCATCGCCTGACACAGCTTGCGGCCGAGGAGAGAGCCTGGCGAGAGCAGCTCGATCACAGGGCGGAGACCAGCCCGGAGCTCGTACCCTTGCTTTTGGTCCGAGTAGAAAGAGGGGGCGACGGTGAGTAGCTGGCGCGATGAGATCCTCAGGGAGTTCACCCCCCAGGTCGCCCGCCTGACACTCGTGGCGGATCCCGATGGTCTTCTGCTTGAAGAGGGCATCCTCAAGGGGATCGAAGAGCGCGGCTTCGAGCTGATCCCGTTCGAGGACCACGTCGCCTTTCGCTTCGCGTACGAGTCCGGGTACAGGTCTCGCTGGGACCAGGGCGAACTGACTGATCTTGTAGTCGTGCTCCGTGCTGAGCTCACGGACCTTCACTCCCTGCCCTACGACCTCCTTCAAGCGGGTCGGCAGCTCTCGTTCAACCTGGGTCATCTCTTCCCCAATCTGAGCTATCCGGTCGTTGATGCCCTCGACCGCAGCGACCTCGACGCCCTTTACAGGGCCCAAGCTCACCACAGTCCGGGAAAGCTGGGCGACAACGCCACGAAGGACTTCGTGCTCCGCCATGTGTTCGGGGTCGCGCCCGAGCTGATCAAGCAGCCGTCTGACCTGCTGAGGATCCTGCTACGCCGACACCACCAAGGCCGTCGGATCCCGCCGCGCTTGGACGACCGCTTCGTTCATGTCCTGCGGCGCAATGGCCTCTTCGGCGACTGGCCCCTAGAGCGAATCGTCCCTGATCGGGAGGCCTTCTTCGCATTCCTTCAGGAGCGCTGGCCTATCTTCTTGGACCGGCTTGCCGCCGGAGGAGATGCAGTTCACGAACCGGCCGAGGCGTATGGGCTGGAGCTCCCTGGTCCCACGGAGATCCCCTTTGACCACGATGATGTGCGCGTCTACGTGGACAACCTATTCCTGGAGGGAATGCTTCAACCCGTGTCCCATCCCATGGCGGAGGAGCTGGCGGACAGGTGGGTGGTCGTCGGTGTCAAGATCGAGCCCGCAGCGGACCGAAAGCGGCGGCTGGAGCGCCTTCTCAAGGCCATCGAGAACTCGGTTCCGGGTGAGGGTGCCAGGCACCAGGACTGGCTTGCCTTCGCCCAGCGGTGGGCTCGGCTGAACGCCCTCTGGTACGACCCCGACGGGGCGCCGTCGGCAGAGCAGAAGAAACAGTTCCACACCGTCAGGAACCAAGTCGATGAAGCCTTCACGTCGTGGATCAGGCAGCGCTTCGGTACCCTCCACAACCAGCCGCCGCTACCCCCCGTGATGCTGCATCACATCCCTCGGTTGCTGGCGCGGCGCCTAGAGGAGTCCAGGGAGGCGAAGGTCGCCTTGGTGCTGATCGACGGCCTCTCGCTTGATCAGTGGGTGGTCGTGCGCGATGTGCTGGCAGAACAGCGACCCGCACTGCGATTCCGCGAGCGGAGCCTCTTCGGCTGGATCCCCACGCTCACATCGGTCTCGAGGCAGGCCTGCTTCGCCGGCCGGCCGCCTCTCTACTTCCCGTCAAGCATCCACACGACCGAGCGGGAGCCGTCTCTGTGGAACCGCTTCTGGGCCGGCGAGGGACTGATGCCAACTGACGTCGGCTACGAGAAGAACCTCCGCGATCGCACGGACCTTGCCCGCGTCGAGGAGCTTGTGTCCCACCCCAAGAAACGTGCCCTTGGGCTCGTGATTGATCAGGTCGACAGGATCATGCACGGCATGGCGCTCGGGAGCGCCGGGATGCTGGGCCAGGTGCGCCAGTGGATGCTTCAGGGGGTGCTAGCTGAGCTTCTCGACATGCTCCTGGACGGTGGCTTTGCGGTGTTCCTGACCGCGGACCACGGGAACATCGAGACGACAGGCTGCGGTCGCCCGAGCGAGGGCGCTGTCGCGGACCTTCGCGGAGAACGAGTCCGCGTCTATCCTGACCAGTCACTGCGGGCGCCAGTCAAGGAACGCTATCCCGACGCGATCGAGTGGCCTCCGATCGGCTTGCCCGATGACTACCTGGCCCTGATCGCTCCGCAGCGACGGGCGTTTGTTTCGGAGAGTGAAAGTCCCGTGGCGCACGGAGGCCTCACATTGGAAGAAGTGATCGTCCCGCTTGTTCAGATCGAACGGATCGAACGGCTGCCTGCGGCACGGCCGGGAGGCTTGGCGGTGGCGGGGGAGTAATGGTAACCACGAGGCGCACGACAATCGGATTCGACCGCAAGATCCGGCTCAGCTGGCTGGATGCGACGGCCGACTGGGCTGCGCAGGGACTCCCCGCAGAAGAGATCCGGACAAGGTTGGAGCGCCTTCTTGAAGGGGCCCTCCCGGGGAGTGCACCAAAGGGGGCGCGCTACAAGAGCAAGGCAGTATTGCTGCACGTATGGGTCACCCTACCCGACGAGTTCGTGCCGCTCCGCAACGATGGACTCAAGCTGCTCAGACTGCGTTCCGGTAAGGATCGGCTACCGCTTCACTGGGGCATGTGCCTATCAACATACCCGTTCTTCCATGACTTGGCTGCAACGACCGGGCGTCTGCTGCAGATCCAGGGGACAGTCGCACTCTCGCAGATAGCACGACGGATGGCGGAGTCTTGGGGCGATCGTAGTACCGTCGTCCGAGCCGTGCAGCGAGTTACTCGTTGCTTCGTGGACTGGGGAGCGCTGCGGGATACGCGAGAGGCGGGGGTGTATGCAGCACTGCCGAAGACTGCGGTGCGTGAACCAGACAGTATCTGGATGCTGGAAGCTGCCCTCGCAGATTGCGGCAGCGGAGGGCAACCGTTCCGAAGCCTGATCACAAGCCCGGTCTTCTTTCCCTTCGAGTTGAATCTGTCGGCGCGGGATGTTGGCCGGAGTGCGAGACTGGAAATCCACCGTCAGGGTTTTGATGATGATCTCGTCGTGCCGAGATCGCGCGCTCGAGATTGCCCAGAGGGGTAGTCTGGCCACCGGGGCGTCGCAAAGCGCCACCGGCTCAACATGAGACCGGCGGCCGAGTCCGGTGAAGGGTGAGACGAGGGTGAGGTCCTCGTAAGCCTTCTCCCAGCGGACCGCGCGGGCTTGGCTTCGAGGACGCCGCAGGCCTTCCCGTTGACGAAAAGCAGGTAGTCGGCGAAGCCGTCGCCTGAGGCAAGCGGGAACTCTCTTACGGTGACCCCCTGAGCGGCGCTGAGGTTTATGTCCTCGCGGTCCTGAACGGCCCAGCCGGCCTCAGTGAGGAGTCTATGATTCGACGGACGTGTTCCTCAGGCCCACTGCTCCCCGATGGCACCGGCGGATGTCCTCCTGTCCCTTCTGATTCTCAAGGTCGGTTCTTCGTGCCGTAAGCTCTTTCAGTCTCTTCTTAAGAGCGGTCATTTCCCTTTTGATCTTGCGAAGCTCCGTCTGGTTCTTTCCGCTCGACAAACGATCC
>JAGMDA010000245.1 GCA_023128935.1 Candidatus Eiseniibacteriota bacterium
CTCCGGGGAGAGAATCTTCATGGCCCAGCCTGCTTTCCACGGCGTCCTCCGTCATTCATTCACCACACCCGCTTGGTGGTCTCCCTCGGCGTCATAGCATAGCAACCGGCACCTCGCCCAAGGGTCCTCCCAGGCGGGTGCCCTGCCCGCGACCACATCCATCTCCACACCGCGTTCGAGCGCTGCACGCATGAGATCGCGCAAGACCGGTTCAGGCGGTGGCTTTGCTTGGGCGGTCCCAACTCGGCGAGATGGCGCTCCCCTGGATCGAAGGCCAGCTCGCGCAGGAGCTGGCGCACGCCGATGGCTCGGATGAGATCGAATCTCGCAAGTTGTGATGGCAGATCTTTCAGTTCGGCACCGATCCAGGTTGTCAGCTCACACGTCGTAACGTTGACGAGCGACACCGCCTGCGGGGACTCATCGGGGAAGGTGTACAACAGGACTCGTCTCAGCCGTGAGAGCTCCGCAGCGTGGGCGGCGCGGCGTTCTTCGAACTTCCTCTGGTAGACCTTCTGCACGGCGGGATCGATCCGCTGCGCCTCTCCGACCTGCTGGACAATCCCCTTCGCTTCGAGCCTCTCGATGGCGCGGCCAAGTGCGTGCTCTGACATCCGCGCCACTGCGTTTAGGAAGTATACTAGCCGCTCCTCCCAGGCGGCGTCATCCGTAACCGCGGCAAGTCGAGCGTAGTAGTCCTGTCGAGTAGCCTCAAAGAAAGCGCGCAGGTAGAGCAGCGGTGTCGGCAGGATCATGCGTTCCCCTAGGAAGAGCGCAATCAGCAGCCTTCCGACACGTCCATTGCGGAAGTCCTCCGACTCTCAGCCGTGCCGGCCGGCATCCAGGGCGAAGAATGAGGCCCACAGCCGCCTCTGTGGCACGCGTTGCGCTTCGAACGGCCTCTACTACGCCCTTGCGGCGTTTTCGCGACTTGCCTGTAATGCTATCTGCAATACCTAGTTGGCGATGCGATCGCCCTTTCAGTAGGCACGCCGCGGTCGACCGCAGAACTTGACATTCGTTCGCATTATTGCGAACATTCAGAGGATTCGATGCCCAAGATAGAACTGGTCCTCTATCGCGGGGACGATGGAACGGTCCCGCTTCTGGACTGGTTCGAGACGCTTGTGCCGAAAGCCCGCGCGAAGTGTCGGAGGTCCACACCCACAGCAAGGAGGGGTAGCGATGCCGCGAAGGAAGAAGACCACCACCAATGCAATCGATATCATCGATCGCCGCTTCTTCTCGACCAAAAAGGCCCAAGCCGAGCTCGAGGAGGCAAGGGCAAGCGCCCAGGTTGCTCGGCAGATCTACGCGCTTCGTACCGAGGCCGGTCTCTCACAGCGTCAACTCGCGAAGCTTGTCGGAACCACCGCAAGCGTCATCTGCCGGCTTGAGGGTGACGACTACCGGGGTCACTCTCTTGCCATGCTCCGGCGCGTCGCCGCAGCCATGGACAAGCGAATCGAGATCCGTTTCGTTCCCGCCAGAGGCAAGCTCAAGACGGCCTGAGCTCTCGCCCCGGCAGCTTCAATCCACTGGCACTGTCCGATCTCACGGCCTTGAATGGCCGCGACCGCACCTTCGCTTCACTGCCTTGCCGAGAGGGACACCCGAACTGCCACAATAGCCGGCAAGTCCCGACCGGGTCGCTCGCAGCGCTGGAGAAACCCTCTGGCGCCAGAATCCGCAACTGGGCTATCCTGTAGCAGTTCTCGCGCCTCATGGCGACCGGGAGATCGCTCCAGGTGCTGCAGCAAGACACCCCGCCGGGACGGGAGCCATGGATCGAGACCGGCAGATGAGGACATCCAGATAATCAATTGTTCGCCCAAGAAGGATCCAGGGCGCAGGCGGAAGGTCGTGCTATACTAACCCGCAGATATGGAACCAAGGAGGCTTTATGACAAAGAAAGCCCAGGACATTCTGAACGAGGCCGTGAACCTTCCCCCAATCGAACGAGCAGAACTCGTAGAGAAGATCCTCGCCAGTTTCGGATTGCCGGGCCGCGAGGCTATCGATGTCTTGTGGGGCAGAGAAGCGGAAGACCGTATCGACGCCTACGAGCGTGGAGAGATCCGTACGACCCCAGCCGCGAACGTGTTCGATGAAATCCAAAGGGAGAATCCCAGTGAGGGTTGATTTCCTCGACCCTGCAAAAGCTGAGTTACTGGAGGCTACTGACTACTACAACCTCCAGAGTGAGGGACTCGGCTATGAGTTCGCGGCCGAGGTAGGCCGTACGATTGGCCGTATCATCCAACACCCTGACGCTTGGACACCGCTTTCACCACGAACGCGCCGATGTCGCACTAACCGATTTCCATACGGGGCTAATTTACCAGGTCAGAACCGAGATAATCCTCATTATTGCTGTCCAGCACTTGCGCAGGCATCCAGATTCCTGGAAAGACCGGATTCAGGACGAGCAGGCGTAAAGAGAGGCGAACAAGTCGCTGAACCGGTCGCCGCAAGGTGGCGCCGGTTAGCGCAGTGTTCGGTCAGAGAGAGATGAGACATGGCAGAACACGGTGAGTGGAATCGTAAAGGGGCAAGCCTCAGCGACGCAACGGCGAAGAAAGAATATGGAGTGGACCGGGACTTCATTGTGAAGGGCATCCGGGTGGGCAAACTCGAATACCGAGAAGGAGCGATCTGGGGAAACCCGTATCTGAGGCTCTTGCGGAGTCAGCTTGAGCGGTACATAGCTGAGGAGCTTGGGGCGGATCGTTTGTCGAGCGGAAAGAACCAGACGGAGCTTCGCAAGATCAAAAGGGAAATGACCGCTCTTAAGAAGAGACTGAAAGAGCTTACGGCACGAAGAACCGACCTTGAGAATCAGAAGGGACAGGAGGACATCCGCCGGTGCCATCG
>JAGMDA010000246.1 GCA_023128935.1 Candidatus Eiseniibacteriota bacterium
CTCGGCATCGAGGGGCATGGACATAGTGCTGCCGAGCGCCAGCTCGATCACCTTCTCTCCAACTGTGGGGATAGGGACACATTGGACACTGGCAAGGGCCAGGAGGAACAGCGAGAAGCCGAGCACAAACCCGCCCGGCATGGACACCTGTGACCGATCTGCCTTTCGCATAACATCCTCCCTAGATTCCGAAGCCCAAACCCAGAGCCAGGCCGCTAGCGGCAGCGATGTTGTACTCCGCGTTCAGCCTGACGAAGGAGAGGTTGAAGCCCACGCCTAGTGTCAGGTGGAGATTGGATTCGCGGTCAAAGTCGACCTTGATTTCCTCTTCTATGCCGCTGCTCTCGTAGGTGTACTCGGCATCCATATCGAAACTGTCATAACCCAGACCCGCATAGGGCTCCAGCATCCCGAATGCTCGACTGCCGGTGATACTGAGCTGGAGGGCATTGGTCTCGATGATATCGCCGATCTTGAATGTCTGGTAGAAGACTCCAGCAGCCACATCAACGGGCCATTCTTTGAAGTAGCGCGAAATCGAGTGCTGCGCGCCAATCCCGAAGAGCTTGACCTCGCCCACGTCGGCATTCCCGGTGTCGAACGAGACGAAGCGCACCACCGCCCGCGTGCCCAGAACTGAGCCCACGGTCAGCTGGGGCGCGGCGATAGCGAAGTACTCGAGGTCGAACCCCCCCGGGTAGTAGAGGATCGTGCCCCCTTGCCCGTGCACCGCCATGGCTTCGGTATCACCGATCACAGTCGGCACCCGTTTGCTCTCCGCGCTCTGAAAACCGGTCGGGGCCGTCGGGAGGTAGGTTCGATCATCGTCATCGAACTTGGCGGTCATATAGACCACGCCTACCGTGAAGTTAAGCCCCACCAGCGGTACGTGGCCTGTCTTGAAGACCGCGGAGTTCAACGTCGTTGAGAGACCCGTAGGCAGCGGCTGAAGGTAGCCGTAGGCGTTGCCCTCTGTGAGTCCTCCGAGGTTCGCATCGAGCTGCGCGTAGGCAGGGATGGTCGAGCCTAGTCCAGCAAGGAGCACCACCAGCGCTCCGGGCCAACGTAGAAGTACATTCATAGAGTCGCCCTTTCATTCGAGATCAGTGACGGCCTTAGGGCCCGCGTATCGCCCGGGCGACTGCGGTGAGCGCGCCTCGGGAGAGCTTTCAGGACTCGTTGCACAATGGGGCGGACTGAATCTATGCACAGATCTCGCCGTCATCCTGCGCGCTGCCCTCTTGCGCGTCGGGATCTGAACGGGCCAATCCAAATGTCCATTTCTTGATGACCGCGGATAGGTCCTGACACTTGACAGGCTTGGGCACGTAATCGTCCATGCCCGCCGCGATGCACTTCTCCCGGTCGCCCTTCATGGCGTTTGCGGTCAGGGCAATGATGGGAATATCATGCCTTCTAACGCTGGAAGACTCGTCGCGGATTCTTGCCGTGGCCTCATAGCCGTCCATCTCCGGCATCTGGCAATCCATGAACACGAGGTCATAGGGCAGTGTTTCCAATGCTTTGATGGCTTCAATGCCGTTGGCTACGGCATCAGCACGATAGCCGAGCCCTCTTGTGATGGCAAGAGCGACCCTCTGGTTGCTGATGTTGTCCTCGACAAGCAGAATCCGCACCTTGCGTCTCCGGGCCTCCGCAATAGCGTGACCGGTGACCAGAGATGCACAGGTGCATTCTCTCTCGCACGGACCATGGTTGATAATCATCATCAGGGCGTCATACAACTGCGACTGGATGACGGGTTTGGTCAGATAGGCCGAAAAGCCGATCTCCCTTAGCCGTGCGGCGTCTCGACATCCCCCGCTGGAGCCGAGCATCACCAACAAGAGCAGATCACGGAGCTGCGGATCCTGCTTGATCCTTGTGCCGAGTTCCTCTCCGTCCATGCCGGGCATCAGCATGTCCAGAATCACGAACCGAAACGGATCGTTTTCCGCAAGTCCCAGCGTCAGTTTCAGCAGGGCAGCTTCGCCGCTTGCCGCCTCGTCATATCGACACCCCCACGAATGGAGCGTTTGCGTCAGCACGCGGCGATTCGTGGCATTATCGTCCACGACAAGGATGCGCTTGTCGCCAATGCTATCCACTATCGCAACGGGGCGCTCGGGCACGCCCGCCTGCTTCACGAAAACGGCCGTGAACCAGAACTCGGAGCCCTGCCCCTCTTCGCTTTCGACGCCAATCTCGCCGCCCATCATCTCGACCAAGCGCCTCGAAATTGAAAGCCCCAAGCCTGTTCCGCCGAACTTGCGCGTGGTCGAGCCGTCCGCCTGTGTGAAAGGTGAGAAGAGCGCCTCCTGCCGATCCTCGGGAATCCCGATGCCCGTATCCCTTACCGTGAAGCGAATGGTTGCCTTTTCATCATCCTCGTTCTCCAGAGAGACGCAGATCGCCACCTCGCCCTCGCTAGTGAATTTGATCGCGTTACTGGTCAGGTTGGCCAATACCTGACGCAAGCGCCCCGGATCGCCTTGCAGCAAGGACGGTACTCCCGGATCGGTCGAGCAGATGAATTCCAGGCCCTTCTGGTGGGCCTTGTGCGCCAGCATCTCGCTCACGTCCTCAAGAGTGGTGAACAGATCGAAGTCCAATACCTCCGAGTCAAGCTTGCCAGCTTCGATCTTCGAGAAGTCGAGAATGTCGTTGATAATCGATAACAGCGCATCCCCGCTCTTGCGAATTGTCACGCCATATTCGCGCTGCTCGTCCGTGAGCTCAGTATTCAGAAGAAGATCTGTCATGCCGATGACGCCGTTCATCGGCGTGCGGATCTCATGGCTCATGTTGGCCAGGAACTCACTTTTTGCCTCGTTTGCGGCCTGTGCCTCTACGGCCATCGCATTGGCCCGAGCGGTCTGCTGCTCCAGTTGAGCGTTTATCGCCTCCAAGTCCATCTTGGCTTGCTTGAGACGCCCTTCTGCCTCTTTCCGCTCTGTAACGTCGCGCACAATTCCAACAGCGTTCCACTCCTTGTCCAACATGATGGCTGAAAGGGACAGTTCGGCCGGAAACTCCTCTCCATTCTTCCGAACACCAGGCAGCTCAAGGGTTTTCCCGAGCGCATTTCCTTTCCCTGTTTCTCGGAAAACCGCGAACGCCTCGAAATGCTCTCCGTGGAAGCGCTCCGGGGTCAGTAGCCGATGCGGATTACTCCCGATGACCTCCTCTGCTTTGTAGCCGAACATCCTCTCGGCCGCCTTGTTCCACATGGAGATGTTCCTGTCGTTGTCAATCATGACAATGGCATCGTTCGCTGAATCTGCCACCGCACGGAACCTCTGTTCACTCTCCCGTAATGCCGCTGTTCGTTCGTCCACCTCCTTCTCAAGCCTGTCTCTCTTTTCGGCCAGGGCCTCTTTGGAGAAAGTCATATTGAGGATCAATTCGTTAAGCGTCTGCTCCAGCTCGCCCAATTCACCGTCGCTGGTTATTTGAAGCTGTTGCGCAGATCTGCCGCCGGCGACTTCCGCCATGCGACGGACGATTTCCCCCAAGCGTTGCCGGATCGATTCTGGGGATTCATACTTACGCCTGGGTCGCGGGCTTTCGAGGAATTGACAGAAAGGTTGATTCCGCATGTATGCGAAGGGGTTGCGGCTTTCATAATCCGTTCCCTTCAATTGGGGCTTACGATGTCTTCGAAACCCCAGGGCCTCGGCTATCTCCCAACTATCATCTTGGAAGATGCTTTCGACAATCTCAGTGTAACTAATCTTGCCCGGCAACTGGGACCAGCGCTGCATCTGCGAAAGCATCCAAGTCCCGTATTCCGGCCAAGGGCAGGGGAGGAAATCAATGCGGTCTGGCTCATTCCTGTGATGTCCCGCTCCGTCTGGGAAATCGCCGGAGAGCGCCTGCTCCACGGGAATCGGGTTGTCCTGGTTCAGGTGATCCGGGCCGGAGATTTCGCGGGCGATCGCCTTCCTTTCCTCCGCATCCGCCCGGTGAAGCGCCAGTTCGGCTTCGAGCACACTCCTAAGCATGGCGCGATAGGTGTTGGGATGGTTGTCGATGAAACCCCTGCTGGTGGCGAGACTGCAGCACGGGTGTCCGGGCCAAATGTCCTTCGAGAGTGTATGGATGTATCCAACCCCCCGATAGACGG
>JAGMDA010000247.1 GCA_023128935.1 Candidatus Eiseniibacteriota bacterium
TTCGATGATGTCTACGTCTTTGAGTGGATTGATGCCGTGCTCTGCCAGGAAGAAGCACAACAGGTAGTAATGCATTGAAAAGCGGTAGGGCACCCCGAATGTGAATCCTTTCATGTCCGCGGGATTCTTGAGATCAAGGTGCTTGGTCGCAAGGGTAAGCGCCTGGCCGTTCACATTCTGGACTGTGGCCAGTCTGATGTCTGCCTTTCTACCGTCAATCCCCAGACTGCATGCCAGTGGCATAGGAGACAGCATGTGGGCCGCGTCCACCATACCATGAACCAGCAACTCCTTGATCCCGCTCCATCCAGGTGCGGGAGTGAGTTTGACCGCTAAGCCATTTCGGCTGAAGTAGCCATGGCTATGGGCATAGATGAGTGGAGCTGAGCAGATGATCGGAATAAACGATATCTCGAGTTCGGGCTTCTCCAGCTTCTGAGGACTGGTCGTACTGGGCCTGGCCATTTGCGGAATCCTGTTGCGGGCAGTCTCAGAGAGCGACAAAAAGTCGCCTTAGGGCAAGGTCGCCGCTCGCATAGACGATCCCCTATTCGTGCGCTGCTCTCACACTATGTAGTTCGGCCGCAACGGATGGGAACCTTGACATAGTTCGACCACCATGGGCAAGAGAAGCACCCTTTGTGAAATGGTGCTTCTCTAAGGAAATCAACTGGTTAGAGCCCCTCTTCCGTGGAAAGCTGCGGTAGTCTTGTCTCGACCGTAGGCAGTCTCATATTCCTTGGCCGCGTTGATAAGATTCCCAGTCTTGATCTTGGCCACAATCCCCGATAGAAGAAGGTGATTCTCGATCTGGTGGCCCTGCGCCAATCAGCCCGCCGCCCATCGCATGTCGGCTGCCTTCCCAATGTGCATGGTATCCACCGGCGATGCCACCGTTGTGATCCCTCCCCAACGACTCTATGTAGAAACCACCCGCCGGATCAAACAAGCCTCCCGCAAGGTCGAGGGTTCCAGCTTGGATCTGGATCGCGTTGGCGTGAAGGCAGCGCAGTTCTCCTTCCAGAGGCTCAAGGGTGCCGATCCCACTATGGGCGTCGCGATGTCCTCCACCGGCGAGGTTGGCTGCCTGGGCTTCGAGATGAAGGAGGCGCTGCTGTCGGCGCTTCGCTCCGTCGGTCTCAAGCTCGACCAGAAGACGGCGCTTGTCTCCACTGGTCCTCCTGAGACCAAGGCGGCCTTTCTCCCAGTGATGATGAAGATGCAGCTGCGTGCGTGGAGTGAGTACTAGCTCGGTGTGTTGGGCATCGCGGATTGTTATAATGTCTCAGGTGGATCGTTTTCCGCAATGCCAAGAAAACTGAAGGGGTGCGTTGTGTGGATAATCCCTTTGCTACTTAGCTGCCTATTCCTCATGCCCACGGTTGCGGCGGCGAGTTCCTCCGGGGACAAGGCTTCCTTTGCCGGACCGGTAAACGGAGTGATGAGGTTTACTCGAGCGGTCACTCACGCTGGACCTGACGGCCCCGCGCTGAGTGTCGTACTGAATCCCCTGACGTACGGATCCGATGGACCGCTTTACGAAGTGACTGCACCACTACATGAAATAGCCACATCGTCGCACGAACCGACAACGCCCAGCAAACTATTGACCCAACTGATCGTCCTGCCCTGCGGCATGGAAGCGATCGCAGTGACGGGCGTCGAATTGCCTGGGGAAACAGGACCCGTAAACCTCCCTATAGAGGCGGTGCACATAGGTCGCGTCATGATCATGCGCGGGGTTTCAGTGGTACCGGTGACGCTTGATCTCCGCGCGCTATGCAAGGGGACCGAATCCCCAATCGACTCAGTGAGGATCCTGCTTTCATCGCCCGGCGGCGAGTCGTCTTCAATGTGGGACGAGCTTGAGTTCTATCCGCCCCGCGGACGGGCTAGCGCAATGCTCAGCGCATTGGGTTGTCCTTCACTGAACCATTCGGCACCGGCTCTGCCCAGCCCGCAGCGTTCATCCCTGTCCAACCGTGGTGGCTACCTCATCATTTCAACCCCCGCGTTCGTAAGCGAATTGGAATCGCTGGTCGAATGGAAGATTCAAGCCGGCTACGACGTCTCCTTGGTTACCACCGCCGAAACAGGCACGACTCGCGAACAGATCTGGGAGTATGTGCAAACTGCTTACGAAGAGTGGGACAACCCACCGCTCCACCTCCTGCTCGTCGGCGATGTCGATGACGTGCCCACCTGGGATATGTGCGGCAATGTCTCCGATCATCCCTACGCCTGTGTCGACGGCGACGACTTCCTCCCCGACCTGTTCGTTGGTCGCTTCTCGGCCAGCACCACGAGCGAGGTCGCCGTCCAAGTCGCAAAGACCGTCGGCTACGAGAGCCACCCGGATACCACTGCTGGAGACGACTGGTTCAGCCGGTCGCTGCTCGTGGCCGGCAATTCCGGTTCGTCAACCCCCGTGCCGCTGAGCCGCTGGTTCGAGGAAGAGCTTCTCGCGGCTGGATTCACAGCTGTTGACAGCTGTTACTACCCGCCCCACTGGGGGGGTGGGGCAGAAATCATCCGGGCAGCCATCGACCGCGGCGTCAATCTCGTCAACTACCGCGGTTGGGCCTATGGAGACATCGGGTGGCAGCCACCGACCTTTACCGTAGATGACATCCCCACGCTGTCCAACGGATGGAAGCTGCCGGTGGTCTTCAGCATCACGTGCCACACGGGCAATTTCGGCAATCCCGAACAGGACTGCTTCGGAGAGGTCTGGCTGAAGACCGGCACGCCGGAGAAGCCCCGGGGCGCGGTGGCCTTCGTCGGCACTGGCGAACACTGGGTCCATTCACGGTGGAATGACCGGCTGGATATCGGGATCTGCGAGGCGATCTGTCACCATGGCATCCGGCAATGCGGTCCCATCCTGGCAGCCGCGAAGATCGCCTTGATCCCGCAGTTCCCGACCGAGATCCACTTCGACGAGAGCGGCGAGGAATCGGTCGAGTTCTATGCACGCGTTTACAACTTGCTGGGTGATCCGAGCCTCGAACTCTGGACGTCTGAGCCAATCCGCCTGCAGGTGCATGATCCTGTTTCCCTGTCGCTCGGTCAGGACTTTGTCGAAATGCGCATCACTGAGGCAGACGGGGTAACACCAGTTACCGGCGCCCGCCTGGCGCTCACCCAGGACGGTCGGCTGGCTGGTTTCGGGATCTCCGATGAGGATGGATGGACTCAGCTGAGTATCTCGCTGGAATCCTTGGACCCGGTCCTGATTACCGTGACGGGAGAGAACCTCTACCCGTGGCAGTCCGCGCTGCCAGTGCTCGAAGACACGCTGCGTCTGACATGTGTGGGGGCAAGCGTCGTTGGCGGAGGCGCTGTAATGCCGGGGACGGGGCTAGACTTGAGCTTGGAAGTCCGCAATACGGGAATAGACGGCATACGTGGAGCAACGGCCACCGTCAGTGGCCCCGACGGTGTTGGTGTGGTCACGCGCGCCACACGCTTCGGTCTGCTG
>JAGMDA010000248.1 GCA_023128935.1 Candidatus Eiseniibacteriota bacterium
CCTCCGTGCTGGGGAGCTTCCTCAGCCGCACCACCCACGGCCCCCGACCGATTGCCGCCACCCTGCATTCTCAGGGTGGTGCGGGCTTGGAACCGTGAACGACTCCAGGTCTTCACATCGTGCGTGAGTGACAGCTCGCTGCTCAGGAGTTTGCCAGGCTGCAGGCGGAGGCTGTGAGCCAGGTCCGCCCAGGGTTCCCGATCCTTCTGCTTGGCGAGGAAGTCATAGGAGGTCCTGGAGGACAAGATGATGAGGTTCTCCTTCTTGAAGGTCTCCTCTCCGGAGCTGAATTTGAGATGGAACCTCTGCGTCATCCCCAGTGAGACCGAACTGGCCTTTGAACTGCTCAGGCTGATGCCCCCCACGGAGGGGAAGTTCTCAACGTGGTCTATCTCCGGGCGGTAATTGTAGGATGCGCTGAACTCCGCGACATGCCTGAGACCTTCCCACGGGCCGAGTCGCGGAAAGAAGGTGCCGTACAGCGCGCTGTTCGCCGAGAGGCCGGCTTGCCAAACGATGCCCACGCAATTCTTCTTCCCCTCTCCGCCCTGCTGCTGCTCGTCCTTGTCTTTGCGTGCCCAGGCTGTGGACATCCGGATCGATGGCGTTACATTCACTCTCCCCAGGAGCCGACGCTTGTCGGAGAGCGAGGCGTTCAGGCCCGCGGCCTGGTTGGTAGTCACCTTTCCCTCGCCCCACGTTTCAGTGTACGGGCTCCGGAATTTCATACCGGCCCGCAGGTAGGTCGAGGACAAGAAGGCCAGCCTCCCTCCGCGACCCCTGTCGTCGGGCTGGACACCCAGCGGGAGGGAATTGAGAGCGATGTTGACGCTTGGAATGCTCTGGCTGATCTTCGTGGCCCCCCCGCTATCGTCCAGGTATTCCGTCCGGTCTGCAGCCAGAGTCATGGATGCTCCCGACCAGCTCTTGCTCAAGCTCATCTGGGAGCGCAGGACACGGTTGATCCGTTCATCGACATCCGCTCCAAAATCACGGTCGGCCCCATAATCCTTATCGCTCTGGAAGCGACCGGAGACCTTGAGGTTGAACCGCTCACCAAGGGTTTGGTTATGGTTCACATTCAAGAGCCAGCGGTCCCGTTTACCACCCCCTCTGACATCCTCGCTGGTGAACGAACCATCCACGCCACCACTCAGAAGATACCGGACACGGTAACGGGCCCGCGCGTTGAGCGTCACACGTGGGTTCTTCTCGTAGTAGTCGAGCCAGAAAAGGCCATCCATATAATCGTTGGGCGCGTAGTAGTAGCCGATATTGCGCAGGAACCTGCCGCGGTTGGTGTCGAAGCCAAACTCGATCTCCGGGATCAGGATACCGCTCTGGCGGCCACTCCGGGAGGGGAGGATGGCGTACGGTATGGGCAGGACCGGAACGTTGCCGAGGTAGAGAACTACGGGGGATGCAAAGATCTTCTCGCCGGTGACGATTTTCATCTTCTTGGCATGAAAGTGGAAATGGGGCGGATCATGCTCGCAAGTCGTGAAATCCCCGTCCTGCGCAAAATAGACCTTCTTCCCCACGCGCTTCACCCGCTCGCCGCGATAGTAGCCTCCCTCAAACTCGCTACGCCCTTGGAAGACGAGCCCTTTTTTATTGTCGATCCGGTAGGTCATCTCGGTCCCGTGCACCTCAGAGTCCTTGTCCCTGAGGACCGGTTCGCCGCGCGCGGTAATCAGATCGCGTGAGGCATCGAAAGCGATCTCTTCGCCAAATAGCTGTATATCTCCGTAGACCATATGCGCCCGACCGGAGATCATAACCTGGTCTGTGACCACTTCGAAGTCGATCTGGTCCCCCTCGTATTCCACCACCTCCTCGGGATTGAATTCGAGGACACGCAGCAGTGAATCGGTGGGCTGCAAGGTTTCGGAACCAAGGCAACTGCGTATGTAGGCCAGCGGCGACATGCGCTGCGCCGCGGCCCGGGCATCCGATTCCCCGGGGGAGAGGGGAAGAGCGTAGTTTCCCTGCACCTGGCCCTCAAACTGCACCCGGCGCACACCTGAGTCACGCATGATTATCCGCATCCGGTTCCCCCGGGTCCAGTTGAGCCCGATGCCCCGCTGAGCATCAAGCCAACTGGGCAGATAGAGCGCTTGCGCGTCGCCTTCGATCAGAACACTCTGTATTTCGCCGGCGTCCATAAAGGCAGAAAGGCTGTCACCTTGTGAGAAGTGCACTTCGCCGGAACGCTCTGCGGGGATATACTCAGACCGGGCCCGGCCCCAGACTACGAGCTTGTCCGCCCGACCGTCACGCAGATGTACTACCATGCTATCTCCGGCTACCCACCCATCGGGATCTTCCACCTGCGGCGACTCCACCAGCAGGAGCTGATCCTCTGGCATCATGAGATGGGCTCGACCGCAGGAACCCCAGATGTTGCCACGCGTGAATCGTACGTTTCCAAAGGCCTCACCCGTCCGGTCACTGGTCCAGAGCTTCAGTGTGTCGGCATGGACGACAAACGGAGATGCGCCACCGGAGGCCAGATGCACAAGACGGGGCTGCCTGGCGGCGTCGCTGACGATCGTGGCCTCACCCCCGGCGCGATCAAAGAATAGCCTGTCACCATAAGCTTCGATGCTGTCAGCGATCTCGAAGAGCCGCAGGTTCCCACCAGCGGTAATAAAGG
>JAGMDA010000249.1 GCA_023128935.1 Candidatus Eiseniibacteriota bacterium
GTCAGGAATCGACCTGAGTAGTTACTGGCGACTTTGACCAGGATGGTTTCATCGAAGTTTCTGCCACTCGCTGGTCTGTTACCACCGTGGATGAGCTTCTGATCAAGATTGACAACCTATGGTGGTATAACAACGAAAGCGAATGTGGTTTCGACTGGGGGTATTTCGCTGGTGTATTGTGCGGAAATGCCTTCCATGGAGGCATCCCAGATGAGGGTGAGGCAGCCCAGCAGGTTGCTGAAGCCATGGTTGCAACGTTGCCAAACACGTGTTTCCGGTGGAAGTACGAAACCAACTACTCCACTGCATGGCAGCGTATCCAGGCGTCGGTGGACCTTTACAATCAGGACCAAGAACTAGTGTTCATCACTGGTTCTGAGTCAAAGAGATCTTTTCCGGGCAATTGGTTGGATATATTAAGTGGGTTTGAGATGAGTATGATAAATTCCATCTGGTTGCCCTGGACCATTGTGGCCACTTGTGAGGGCATAGGGATTTTCAGGACAGAGGATCCGTATTACCCAATCACTGCTGTGGCGAAACGCATGACAACAACCTGGGGTCATGGTTCAATCGGCTGGATAGGTCCCGGTTGTGGTAGCCTGACCAAGCATTGTAACCTCGTGATCGGTCCGAGAATTGTTGAGAATATAGGAGAAGATGTAACCAGGTCAATGGCACTAAGTACAGCCATTGGTCTTAATCAGGTAATGGCTGAGCACCTGGATGATCCTGTGTTTGTTCAGAGCCTGAAGACGTGGCAGACAGAGGGAGATCCTGTTTCTCCTTTGATGCATGCCAAGATACCTTGTCATGTGGACGACCCTCAATCTGCGGGGCATAGGTTGTTCCTTGCCCAGAACTCACCGAATCCCGGTCGCGGGTGTGTGACCATCAACTTCGGTCTTGCCGAACAAGGTCCTGCTCGGCTCCAGCTCTTTGATACCAATGGTCGGCTTGTTCGGACCCTGGTGGACGGGAAACTGGAAGCCGGACCACATACTCTGGTCTGGGACGGTCGGGACAACACAGGCCAGCAAACAAGCGCTGGAGTCTACTTCTATCGCCTCTACGCCGACGGAAGAGATCTCCGGCAGAGAATGATGCATCTGAGATGATTGATCCAGCTGCACATTACACCTGGGCTAACCCACCAACGTCGGGCATCCATATATAGTCCCTACCTCGCGCCGGCTATCCCCGGGATGATCATCCCTTGCCCATAACCCTGGACCTCAGAGTGCGGCTTGGTGTAAAAAGCAGCGGATTCAGTGTGGCCGTGGCTGTCTGCGCCAACGAGGCTTGCTCCCGGCCTCACATGTATGAGACTTCCCCGAGCGTGAAAGGAGGATGCATCGCCGGTATATTCCCGTTGGGGTTTGGGTGTTCAGACTGTTGCCGGACCCGAATGGCGCTTCTCGGGAGGACGGCGTGCAATTGGATTGGAATGCTCCCTGGGGGGCTCATGTGTCATTCCTGCAGCCGTCCCTGCACTCATCCGTGCAGCCACCCCTGCGGTGAGGATACACGAACAAGGAGATCTATAATGAACAAGACCATCCAAACCACACGCTCACAGCGTTCCCCTATACTAGTTGCGCTATTGTTCCTCCTTCTCTCAGTTGTTTCGCAGTGCGCATGGGCTGATGGTGCATTCTTCTCATCCTATGGCAAGGATATCTATGAACCCTCGCAGAAGGCGCTCATCTTCTACGACAGTGCACGCCAGAGGGAGGATTTGATCATCCAAGCCGGCTTCGAAGGAAACACGACGGACTTCGCTTGGGTTGTGCCTGTGCCCTCCTTGCCAGACTTGGACACAGCCGATAATCAGCTGTTCGAGGAGTGTTACTCGCTTACTAAGCCCCTAAGCCGAAAACGAGGCAGCATGTGGGGATGCTCAAGGGACAGTGACACACCCACGAAAACTGGTGGCCGAGACGATATTCACATCTACGACGAGCAACTCGTGGGAATCTACCAAACCCTGACAGTCGGTGCCGACGACGGAGCCACGCTTGCCGACTCCCTGGAGGCATGGGGTTACTTGCATCAGGAGAACCGGGGAGAAGCAGAGGCGGCGCTGCAGTTCTACATCAACAAGTCCTGGTATTTCGTTGCCATGAAGGTTGACCCATCAAGTTCGGTCTGGAACAGCAACGCGGGTGGCTACTGGCATGGAGGCCTCGACCCGATCCGCTTCTCGTTCGACACAGAGCAAATTGTCTATCCGATGCGCATATCCGCACTCAGTGCGATGGATCAAACAGAGGTCCTTCTCTATGTCTGCGATTCCCATCGCACGACGGTCGATCGTGCCACGACTGAATACGCCAACAGAATCGACGAAATAGAACTCGACCATATCCAGAGGCTTTATCCCCATCTGGGAGAAGTCCTTACCGGGCCATGTTTTTTCACCAAACTCAGAAGAACCTTTACAATTGATGAGATGGACGATGATATTCACTTCGAGCGTGCGCAAAGCGATGCCGAGTTCCGTGAGATCAATTACACAGGCCTGCCTTTCACAGAGATTCTTTTGGTTGCCATGATCGGCATCACGATTTCAGGTGTGCGCTACTATGAGCGTAAGAGACTGTCTGCTTAGTGTTACCTGACGCGACACTAAGGGCTTGCGCGGGCCCTAACCTGGGTTTCTCGCCGTGCCTCTCCGGTGGCGTCCGTCATTCGGGGGCCTCAGTACCCGTCGCTCCCACGGCATGGACTTGAAATACAGGCGCTGCTGTTCGGGTGTCATCTGCGCTGTCTCCAAAAGGACCATCTCGGCGGCTAGTGAATCCAGTCGAGCCTGCGCCTCGTTCTGCTGTCGGACGAGCATGCGAATGCGGTCTGGGTTCGTGTCCGTCCTGCCGTATTCAGCCCGAACAGCACGCCGCGCATTCTGGACTGCGTCGCGTTCAATCAGGATCCGCGGCATCATGCTGCCCAGAAACCGGCGAATCTCCTCCCGCTGTGCGGGATCGAGGCCCAATCGCTTGGTCATCTGGTAGAGGCGCCGATGGGTAAGAACATCGGCCGCATCCATCCCGGAAACGGGGTGATTGGCGGGACATCCGGGTGGCCGCATCCCAGGCCCAGGCGCATTTGGGGGCCGCTCTCCAGGCAGGTGCTGGGGGGGGCGAATGAACGGTGGTGCCACCTTTAGTGACTCGGAAGCGGTGCCGGGCCCCCGCAAAACAGCAAAGAGAAGCCCGGCATTCAAGCCCAGCGAAAGCGCTAGAAGCAAGAACCAGCCCCGCTTCATGGCCCCTCATCTCCTTCGTCCGCTTGAGATGCCAGATAGACATCGCCCAGCGTGAGTGTCGTCCCATCAGCCAGCATAGATCCCACTTCGGCCCAGGTCTCCTGCTGCCACTGATCTTGAGCAGATTGCCCCGCCGATCCCAATAGAATCCCCAACAGAACGCCGGTGACAGCGGCCGCCGATGCACTCAGGGCGAACAATGCACGCAGGCGGCGGGTGGGACGCTGCCCAAGCCGGGCGTGAATCAAGGGCCAGAGCGGGCGAGGGGGCTCTGATGCTGCAGAGGCACCGAGGGCCTCCCAGACAGCTTCCATCTCTTTGTCTTTCGGCCGGGTCATTGATTTATGTGTCCCCTTTCGGGAAAGGCCCTTCCTCAAGGCGCCTATAGCCGGTCTCAGGAGCGATTCTACGGCTGATCATAGCCCCCTTCGCGAAAGATCCTTCCTCAAGGCGCCCATGGCCCGTTGCAGGAGCGATTCTACGGCCGGAACCGTAGTGCGCAGCGCCGTCGCGATTTCCTGGTGGCTCAGGTTGTCGTAGCGACGGAGCAGAATAGCTTGGCGCTGCCGATCCGGGAGTCGAGCCAGTGCCTGCCTGACGGCACGCTCGGTCTCATCCATCTCAAGAAGACGGTCTGCGGGGATACTTGAGGAAGAACGGTCGTGGCGTTCCGGCTCAAACCGAAGCCAGCGCACAATTCGCTTTCGCCGCAACCAGCTGCGGGCCAGGTTGCCAGCAATCCGAAAGAGCCAGCTGCGGAACTGGCCCGAGGGCCGATATTTCCGCGCCTGATCGTACACCCGCAGGAATGTCTCCTGGCTGAGATCCAGGGCATCTTCCGCAGAACCCACCATGCGCTCATGGAAAGCAAAGACCGCTTTCTCCCAGCGTTCGACGAGGAGGCGGAAGGCCTCCCCATCGCCGCGCGCCGTGCGGACCATGAGATCATCATCGTTCACGTTGCCTTGCTACCTGTGCCGTCTCAAGATACTACCACGATCACCCACAACCGTGGTTGCCGGCCACCGTTGTTGGGCGTCATCACTATGGCCTTTGGCCACCTCCATGTCCATGGCTGCAACCGTGGCCTTGGCCACCTCCATGTCCATGGCTGCAACCGTGGCCTTGGCCACCTCCGCGCCCGTAGCTGTCACCACCGCAGCCTGGACGGATGCCTCTATGCCCATGACCGCGTGGGCCGCAGCATGGCCCCCCACAGGCACCGGGACGCATGCATCTCAGGTCGCACTGCCTCATGTGGCTTTCCTTGCGGGCGTGCATAAGTAATAGGCGATCCCGCTGATCGGGAGTCAGGATCTTGCGGATTGCCAGGCACTCCTCGAAACGACTGATCTGCATCTTGGTTCTGATCTCGCCCATCTGCTCGGCAAGCTTGCGGAGCTCTCCGGCATCCGGATTGTCCTTGAGCATCTCGCCCTTCAGTTCATTACGCAAGCGGAGGAGATCTTTGCGCAGCCCTATTCGGGCTGGCTTGACCTCGTCGCGGATCTTCTCGACCTTCGCCTGCTGATCCTCAGTCAAATCGAGACTGGCGAGCATCCGCCCGGGCCCGGGCAGCGATAGGGGCGCATCCGGAGGAACCGGTCCGCCTCGCAACTTGCCCCACTGCGCGCCAGCGGGGGCAACCACCCAGCACAGCGTAAGGGCCAACAGCAAGAGCGGAGCCCACACGATTCTACGATTCATCTCACACCTCCGTTCCTCGATCCTTCCGATCTGATGGTTCCGCGTGATTTGCAGTCGTCCCATCAGCCTTCATTCAATAGGCCAAACGCACGGGGAGCCCGAAACCAGCTAAATAGTTTGCGCCATACGCGTCGCGAAGTCCAAGGATCGTCGCATAATACGAACGGAGTGCTCTCGACTCCGGCACAATAATATGAGAAAAGAGCCCCTCCGGCTCGGGGCGGGATCGAAATACAGGAACTCAAAGCACAGGAACTCAAGGCACGGGAACTCGAAGCAAAGGAACTCGAAGCACCGGAATTCGAAACGCTGGTCGCCATCACTTCGGTGCGCTAGAATGCCAATCCAATGTATCTGAGATTGAGAAATGCTTAGGGTGGTTCCGAAGAAAGGATTGGAAGATGAGACGATTCTTGATACTTGGCATGGTCGTGCTTCTGCCTCTCGCACTTGTGTCATGCACATCAGAGAACGCGGGCACCGAGGGAACTTCAAAGACCGAACTTACGACCTTCACAGAGAAGTCGAGCTATGCGCTGGGAATGACCGTGGCAGCCCCCCTGGAACAGGTGAAGGGTGAGATCGATCTGCCCACCCTGATCCAGGGCATGAAGGACAGGCTCGAAAACAGGGAGCCTCTCCTGGCAGAGGACGAAGCCAGCAAGGTAATGGAGGAGTTCCAGCAGAAGATGCGGGAGAAAACCAACCAGGACCGCGCGGCAAGCGGCGCAAATAACCTGATGGAGGGGCAGGCCTTCCTCGCGGAGAACAAGGCCAAGGAAGGTGTTGTCACGACTGATAGTGGCTTGCAATACATCGTGCTGACCGAGGCTGACGGTCCCGCCCCAAGCTCAACCGACAAGGTGTCCGTCAACTATCGCGGCACGCTGATCGATGGAACAGAGTTTGACAGTTCGTACAAGCGAAACCAACCGGCCACCTTCGGCGTCAACCAGGTCATCCCTGGCTGGACGGAAGCGCTGCAGCTCATGAAGGTGGGAAGCAAGTACCGTCTCTTCATCCCGAGTGAATTGGCCTACAGGGAACGAGGACAAGGTCCTCTGATCGGGCCTAATTCCGTTCTGATCTTCGAGGTCGAACTGCTGGAGATTGTTAAGTAACTGGCCTGATCGGTCTTGGGGCTCGCGCAGGAATAACTTCCCATTTTC
>JAGMDA010000025.1 GCA_023128935.1 Candidatus Eiseniibacteriota bacterium
GTTCAGAGGATTCCAGCCCTCAGTGATCCGCCCCCCCACCCCCTGCGCTCTCAGTCCCTTGGCAACGTGCGCCTTCCTCGGCGCTCGTGTGGGTGCTGTGGCGAGGATGGCGGAAAAGCAGAAACCGCCAGCCCCAGCTACCAGGCCCTGGGCCGACGGTCCCCACATTATCCTGCAAGACATACGCATAGCGACGGGTGGGCCTGGCAGGACACACGTGTACGATCACTTCAAAAGATACTCACGATGCATTGCCGGTGTCAACCCTCTGGGCGTAGGCGTGCGTCACCACTGGGTTTCCGGCTGGACAGCCACCCCGAGATAGATCTCGAACTCGCGTTCACATTCACCGCATACCGCCAAGTCTCTGTCACAGAGATAGCCCAGTGGTCCAGTGCAATATGGGCACATTATCGCAGCGTCAAGGCGCGATTCTTCGAAAATACCACGTTCCAGTCTTCCCAGATCACCGCACTTACTCAGAGCCTTCACCTGAGCCTCAAGCAGTTCAATGCGGTTCAGTGCCTCCCGTAGCTTCCCGGCACACGTCTCACCAAGCGTCTCGTCTCGGCCCGGGAGCAGCCCTATCGGACGCCCCGATCCGCGCCCCATCAATACGTCGCGCTCGACGGCCAGCACACCCCGAGCTACCTGCTCCGCTACCGCAGCCACCATCACATCCTCGGTGCGGTGCTCCACCTCCAGCCTCTCCGCCTGTCGCTCCAGCCCATCCGCTATATCCCTCAGGTCACCCGCTGTCAGGTCGGGCCTGCCTGCCCACTGCCTCAGCACTGTGGCGTACACTCTGAGCTGCACCACTATCGCCTCTTGTCGGTCGTCAATCATCAGAACTCCAATCGTCCTTGCTCCGCCTCGGGCTCGACATACTGCCCGGTTCGCTCGTCCCACTCCACTGTGATTTTCCTCCCACTGTGCCTGCTTCTCTGGTGCTTGAGCAAGATGATTGACGCTGTGTCACCGTCCTGCTCTGCATTGGGATAGCCACTGCGCCACGGTGCAATGACGGCCATGGCATCTTGGGTAATTTTCCGCGCTCCTTCGAGGTCAAACATTGACGGGTAGCGGCATCGATAATTAGCCTTGCTAGCTTCTTTGCTGTCGGGCGGATCCTTGGCCTGGCAGCCGACAAGGATGGGCAGGCGGTATTTCGTCTTCAATAGCTTCAGCCGATTCAGCACGTACACCATCCGGTCATAGGCGCTCTGGGCGCGGAATTTCTTCTCTATCTCGATGTTCTGGAGGTTCTCGATAATCCACAGGTCGAAGGTCTCGTGATAGCGTGCAGCCGTAGCCTCGAGGCTCTCGATTGAGTGTGCCGAGTGGGCGAAGGCCACTTGTCGGCCCGCGAGCCAGGCCACGGTTTCCTTGACGAGATCCATCGCACGCTCATCAAGATCACCAAGCATAATCTGATCGCTGGCTATCTCGCTGTGCTGGCGGATCACGGCGCGATCAATGAATTCGTCGTAAGGCATATCGAGCGACTCCACACGCACCCTGTAGCCTGCCCGTGCAGCAGCCAGGACGTGACTGACGATGAGGCTAGATTTCCCCAGATTGGACCAGCCCGTGACAAAATACAGGCCCTCGGACCAGCCGCCTATCAGCTCGTCCAGCACGCGGAATCCAGTCGGGATCCCCGCGAGGCCCGTCGTCGCCCTGGCCTCTATTTTCTGCTCGAGCCGTTCGATATACGCTTCGTAGCACTCCTCGGGGGTGGGTGGGCACACCTCGGCCATGGCCACATTCTCGGCCTGGGTCTGGAGATCCGGCAGCGCCTTCGCGTCGCGCCAATCGTCGCCAGTCACGTAGATGTACGCCTGGCAGGCATCCCGCATTTGGCGCACTCTCGCGAGACGTAGCAGCTCCTCGGCGTACTGATCCATCTTCGCGATGTAAGTCGGGCCTTCGAAGAGCGTCGACACCCGTACGATGGCATCGGGATGCTTCGCCTGATCCAGCTTGGCAGCCACTGATACCGCGTCGGCAGTGTCACCTCGCGCGTGCAGCTCCTTGATCGCGCGCAGTGCATCTTGATGAAATAGCGAATACAGCGTGTCGCACTCGACCCGGGCCAAGGTGGCCTCGGCCTCGTCATGGCAGGCCGTCATGGCGGCACGAAGAAATGCCTGCTCTACGGCCTCGTTGTGCGGCGGTACCTGCCTCAGGCCTTCGTCTGGCATAGCTCCTCGGGCTTCTTTTCGCAGCCGGGCTGCATACAGCGCCGATTGATATCGAGGAAGCTGTACTTATGCAGCGGGCACATCTCCTCGCCGATGCGATTCCAGCGTCGGCCGTCGAGGTCAAGGCCATTGGCGTCGATGGGGCCACGGGGGCCGTCGGCGTTGGTGCGCTTCTCGATCTCGACTGGGACCGCCACGATACCACCGTCGAGAATCTCCTGGGGACGATCTACGGGCTCACCGGTCTTGCTGTGCCTCTTACGGAAAAACCAGAAGAGCTTGAACCACTTCTCACCGAGCTTCTGCCGGTAGAACCCGTCGAAGCCTTCGCGCAGGAGCCGCCGCATTGCCCAGAGCGCTACGGCGCAATCGTGCCGGCCCTTGAGGTAGTCGTCGGCAAGGCCCTCGAACTGTTTGCCCCCTGTGGCCGCCTTGTGCCCGTGCCTCCCTGCCGACTCTACCCAGAGAATCTTGAGCTTTGCCTTGGTCCGTGCCCGTGGCACCCTTTTCTGAATCTTTCCGTTGGGGACTATAGGGGTCTTTTTCTTTTTCTTTCCCAGGAGAAGAGGGGGAGTATGAGGGGGGGAAGGGGCCGCTTGCTGGTGCTCCTGAGCACCGCTAGTGGTGCCCCTCGGCACCGGTGCTCCTGAGCACCGGTGCTCCTGAGCACCGCTAGGCTTGTCAATTGGCTTTCCGCCCCACTCTGCGTTGCTCACTGAATAGACTGACGCGCCATTGGGTGACCTTCTGTGCAGCTTCAGGTATGCGCGCCTCTTGCCCTTGGGATGGTGCGTGCAAAGCCAATTGACGGCCTTTCGGGCGCTGCGCTTGGACCACCCGAAGCGTCGTGAAAAATCGTTGGGGGAGAGCATCACTTTCCCAGTGCTATCGTGGAAGGAAATGGCATAGGTGAAAACAATGTATGCCTGATCGTACATGTGCCCCCTGTTAACGTGATCCCAGAGATCGCGCCTTAGCGGGGCATAGCTTTTCACTGGACACCCCGATGCCCCACCCATGCCGGAGCAACGACGCGCGCATTCTTGAAATAACGCCCGTGGATCTTGATCAGGTAGCCGCGCCGCACGAGCGTTCGGATGGAACTGATAAATTCTCCAGCACTAAGTGCTGTGGTCGTGGCGGTGAAATCTTGGACCGAGACGCCATGCTCGGTGAAGGCATTCTGGTGTTCCACAACAAACAAGATGACCATCAGATCGTTGGGCGTAATGGTTTTATCTCTGACCTGAAAAAATAAATCGTGATTGACGTAGTAAACACCTTCACACATAAAAACCTCCTACCCCGACAGCAGCCGGGGACCAGGCAATCGGCGTAGCCAACTGCCGTCAGGGAGAAGGTAAAATTGGTGGGGCTGGATGCCTGGTCCGTCCCTACGCCTTCTCCGATTCTCACTCGCGACCACGCAGGCCGCATGGAGATCGTAGACAACCCGAGCCCCAAGCGTCAAGGGCAATGTCACATTGCTCACGAGTTGCGCTCCAGTTGCTCTCTTGCCAGGGCCTCGACGGCCTGGTGGTGCTCGGCGAGCTGCGAGTAACAGGTGCGACAGAGGGGCGGTGCCTGGTGCTGGATCAGGATCTCTTGCGACAGCGCCAGGCCGCCCGCCAAAAGTAAATTGTCGAAGAAAGGGAGCCGCCCGCCCACATCCTCGTCGGTGAAGATGCGAGACGCGCCTATGGCTACCTCGGCGGGCGCACCGCAGATAAAACATTTCACAATCTTGGCCTCCAATTCAAGCACAAAAATGTAAGGCTCTGGCCAGCGCCCGTACCGCACTCACGCGCCTCCGTATTCGCCCTCAGCCACTCGACACGCTTCGCTGGCAATTGCCCCGCCCGGCTCGTCTCCTTGCCACCCTTGACCGTGACGATCTTCCTCGGCGCCACCTCGGGAATACAGTCCTCACTGTCGCGGTAGGTGCACCACTCACACATCCCAGCCTGCTGAGGCAGCAGCGCCCCGTATCCCATCTCCTCAGCCTCCTCGACGATGAAATCCCCCTCGTATCGCCCCGAGAAACCAACCTCGAAGATGAACCAGCCATATGTCATCTGCCCCTTGATTCGGTGGTCTACGCGCCCCTCGGGATAAAAATTGATCCGCGAGACGAACTGATAAAATCTCCTGAGCTGCCTCGACCTGAATAGCCCCGCGTATCGAGCCTTGCCCTCAAAGAGCTGCGTACGCTGGAGTACACACACGAGGCCGCCAACCTTGACGATCTCGAGCAATGCCTGGACGACCTCAGAGCAGCGGTTGAATGGCGGGTTGACACAGGCTGCGTCGAAAGAATCCGGATCGTAGGGACTCGCGAGAATGTCCACACCGCCCACGCCTGTGATGTGCTGGCCCGCGCGAATATCCGACGCCTCGACGACCCGGCCTATCCTGCACTGACCTCGGTGGATGTCGTAGAGGCCACGCCCATTGGCCGTGATTTCCGCGAGATCCCCGCGGACATTGTCGCCGACGAAGATGTCTGGCCAATAGCCCCCGAGCTCCCCGGTCATCGCCCCCCGCCCGCAACAGGGGTCAAGGATGTCACTGGCCAGGGCGAGCTTCGGTTCCCTCCGGAGCAGAGACCGAGTCACGTGCGGGGGTGTCTCGTAGCAGTCATGGGCAATGATCTCACTCGTCATTTCCTCGGGGGTGCGCAGCTTGCGCTCGTTGCCAACCCTACCCATGCTTCATCCTCTCGCTCCGTCGGGGCCGCCATCGCCCAAAAATAGCCTCGAGCAATGCGCGGTCGCGGTATGTTTCCCGGTACCACTCACGCTTCCGTTTTTTGAGGCTCATTCCATTGCCCTTCTTGCAAGAGTGATAAATGCAAGCGCCACCACTGCCGGAACGACTCCATTGCCACAGGCTCTAAGCTCACCCACCCGGTTGGTAGGCCCATGAGCCACTCCACAAATCGCGGGTTGAGTCGCGGGTAGAGCTGCGCGCCATCCTTCGTAGTCGTCTGGCCCTGGTGGAAATGCTCGGCCTCGACCTTCAGCCCCGGTGAGCGCCGCGCAAGCTGCGATGGGCAATTCCCTCGGCCCTCTACCGTTGCCGTCGGCGTGCTCCACATCCGTATTGCATCCGTCAGTGTCGTGCCCGCGTGGGTTTTTACGCTCGTGTAGCCAGCCTTCCCGGAGCTGCGCGAGTCTGTCGCGGTCGCGGTGGGCCAGGATGAAGAGTCTCTCTCGCCTGTGCGGTGCGCCGACATCGGACGCTCGAAACATTCCCCACTCCGCGTCGAACCCGAGCGAGGCCAACGATCCAAGAACGGGACCGAGCCCCCCAGCAATGAGCCCTGGGACGTTTTCCAAGAAAACGATTCCGGGCTCCACCTCGCCAATAATGCGCGCGATGTCGGGCCAGACCCATCGGTCGTCCTCGGTGCCCTTTTGCTGGCCGGCGCAGCTCCACGGCTGGCACGGGAATCCCGCAGTGATGATATCCACCGCCCCACGCCACCCTGCGCCGCAGAAGGTCGCAATGTCAGACCAGATAGGCGCCTGAGGCAATGTCCCGTCTTCCATGCGCGCGACCAACATTGCGGACGCATAAGTCTCCCTCTCCACGTGACACACTGTGCGATAGCCGAGAATGGCAAGTGATAATCCGAGCGTGAAGCCGTCGTAGCCGGAACATAGAGCCATGCCATTCAATTTCGCTCCCTCCACGGCCACGGATGCAGCTTGAATTCACGCCCACCAACGCATGTCAGGCAACGGTGAACCATGAAATATCGACAGTATTTGCAGCCCGGGAAGCGCGTCAGGCGCAGGTGGTGAAGCCGCTGCTGCTCCTCGCCGAAGGTCCAATGCTGTCGGCAGCTCTCGCAGTAGTACGCGCTGAGTTTCAGCGGGTCGGTTAGCGCCACAGGATGCGCGGGGCCTCCGCATTTTGGACAAGCAGTCATCCTTCTCCCCGCTTCCGAATCGTATTGACCAACATTGCAATCTCCATCCGCGTGTCACACTCCAGCACCGTGCCACAGCGACAGCAACAGAACGTATACACCGCGCCATCGAGCCTCTCACGGCAGTGATCGTGGAAGTTTTGTATCAACTCAGTCTCGCGGATGAAGTAACCGCAATGCGGGCATTTTTTGGTGTTGCTCATTGGCTGTCCTCGCTGCCTGCACAGTCAGGGCAATCGTATTCCTCAGCCTCACCCATACATATTTCGCAGGCGCCACAATTGTCATAGCAATAGCCCTGCTGTAACTTCCCTGTCCCGCCACAGGTCTGGCACGCCCTCGGCAATGCGGCAGCGAGATCAGCAAGAGCGTTCAGCATTTCATCGGTCGGCATAATTTTCGATGTTTCTGCCCATTCGGCACGTGCTTTTTCCACAGCCCGCGCCAATGTCTCGAACTCGCGGAGCCGCTCCCTCGCCGCATTGGGCAACGGCCCGACCTCCAGCAATAATCCGAGGTCCTCTACTGCGCAGCAATGTGCGCAGTCCCTGTCGCGTTTGATGCCGAGCCGGTCGCTACTTTCGAAGCACTCGCATGGCACACCATCAGTCACCGTCTGACATGCCTCCTCGATGCCGCGAAGCCGCTCACGAAGCTGACGTACCTCTATTGCCAGAGCGCCGTAATCTTTTCCGTATTTCTCGATCCGCACGTCTCTATCGTGGCGCTGATTTTTGATGCGCCGATGGCAGTCGCACGCATAGTCAACCTGCCCCGCCGCCTCCTTTGCGTGCCTTTCGAGTTCATCACGAACCTTGCGTTCACCGGTAAGCTTCTCCCTGATTTCCCATGCGTAGCACAGCGGGATTGTGACGAATAGCTCCTCCCGCCCTATTGCGCTATCAATCTCATCGTTAAAAATCTGCTCCCCTGAAATTGCAAGGTCGCTCTTCGCTGTCCCACCGCAAGAGGGGCAATTGCGATACCGGATGCCGTCATGCCAACTTCCGGTACCACCACAATTTTTGCATTCTTTCATTTTTCCCTCGCTCTCCACGCAGCCAGGACGGCATCGGTAGGTGTTGCGCCCTCACCTGCGACAAGCTGCGGATCGTCATCCCTGCGCCATACGCGGTAGCCCGCCGTGCCGGCGCAGTACATTTCGTGGCCGCTGCGGCTGAGCCACTCCCACGCAGCGACTTGATCGCGAAACTTGTCTCGCTCCTGCTCCAGTCCTTCGCACTCGGCCTGCAGCTGAGACGCTATGCCCGCAGGACTCGCAGACTCGATAGGCCCCCCTCGCGCTTTGTCGCGCCAGTACATCACCTTTGCCATGTCGCTCGCTTTCCAGGCCGCACGCACGGCCGCGATAGGGGCAGGATCATCCAACATCGACCCTACATCGCGCGGCCCACCCACCCCCAGCGCATTGCGCAGCCTGTCGAGATCTCTATACAGAGATTCGGTCTCCTCCGTCTGTGCTTCGAGCTGCTCTTGCAGCGCATCTTCCAGGGGTCGCCGATTCCACTCGTCGAGCGCTTGCTGGCGCGCACTCTCCGGATTGTCGAGAGGGGATTCGCGCGAGTTGTATCCACACACATTGCAGTGGCCCCAGAAGGAGCCAATCGCTTCAATGATCTCGATGGTGATATTTTCGCCCGGGGCCACCGCGGCGGCCCCACACCTTGGACACGGCTTCATTGGATGACCTCACACTCGAAGCGTCCCCATCCGAGAGCGCTTGATTTCTCCGGGCGACCCTCGCAAATACCGACACCGAATCCGGCAGCCTGGACGAGCGCGATAACCTGATCGCGACTCAGCATCCGACCGTCAAACTCAATAAGGACCTCGGCCTGCCACTCGGTATACTCGGGGCGGTAGGCCAGGCCGCGAGTGCTGATGCCGATGGTGACGGCGTCCTCACGCATCACACCCTCGTGCGGAGTCCCGTCGAGCCTCTTGATCGGTACGAGCATTGCGCCATTGCCGGCGTCGACAAAAAGGGACTGACGGATCTCGGTCATCTTGATGCCGTCCATCACCCTCGCGGCTGAGACGATTGCCTTTTTTAGTGCCGTCACGGGGAAACATTCGAGGCCATCCGCATTGCGGTATTTCGCAGCTTCAGATTCCTCGCGTGGCCGGCGCTCTTCCTTCGCGCGCTTGGCCTTTTTTTGTTGCTTGTCCCTAATTTCCTTCTTGGCTTTTTCGCTGAAACAATGCACCACGAGCGGCGATCCCGCCCGGTTGAATACCCTGATTTTGAGTCTTTGGATACTGTCCATCTGCCATGCCTTTCAGTCTTGTCGCCCAATGCCATACCGTGCCATACCGTGCCAAACCCGGCCCCGCCGCGCCTGCCATACCCCGCCGCGTACTCTGTCGATCCTACTCTTCTCTCGCCACAGATCGACCGCCGCGCCGGAACCAGACACGTCCCTCGATTGCCTCATCTGTCAGGATGGTCTCGCCGGCGCACGCCGTGAATATCTCCGGGTGTCTCTCGAGCGCTTGCTCCTCGCCAACTTCGCCGAGCTTGCGTAGACAGCTACGAATACGACTGCGCCAGTCCTGCCATGACAGATCGTGGCTCGTACTGAGGGGGCAATGCATCGCAGGATTGAGACGGTCCTGCGACATTGCGTACGTCGTCGGATCGGTGACTCGATAGGCCCCGAGCTGCGCTTCGGTCGTGAGCCATGGGCCGTCGTTTTCAGCGTTTCGAATCTCGTACACCTGCGGATACAGGCCGGTCAGTCGGTCGGTGTCCTTCTGGTTTTTCGTCGCGCCGAGCGCCATCAGCGAGATCGTACGGTTGGCGAGGAGCGCCTGGACATCGGCGTGTAGCGCGGTCGGCTCCTCTTCTGCATTGCTCTCGGGTTCTGTGGCCGGCCTTATCATCGGCCCGACACGCTCCGTGCAGCCCTCCACGCACTCACGCGGATCTTCGAGGTAGGCCCTGCAATGCAGGCTGCCGTCTTCGCGTGTCTCGCCGTAGTCGCAGGTCTGGCAGGCCTCGGGCAATGTGGGTGCCTCGCCAAAGTCTTCCGCCTCCAGGCCATCCTCGGCCGCCTCCACCCTTGGCTCGTCATCGAGGGGCGGCACGCCCCCGGTCCCCGGCAGCGGTCCGCCCAAATCCCGATAAAACGCCAGCCCGTCACCCTCGCGGATTGCACACTCCATCTCACGCACGTGGTTGCCGAGGCGCACAGCCCCGGTCTCCACATCCGATGCCAGGCCAATGGCCGTGTCCATGTCCTTCTTCCCCACGTAGCCCGCGAGGTCTCCGATGAGCGATTGCATTGCCTTCGCCTCGCCCTTGATTGCGCTTGTCGCGCGTGCTTTTTCTAGCTCCGTCATCCCGTCTATCCTCTCTCTCATACGCGCCCCCCCGTCTCCATAAACCACTCACACATTGCTAGCGCGTCCCAATCGTGACCCTCCCTGAGCCCCGCAGTGGGACCAGGTTCTGTCGTGGCGGTTCTCTTCTTCCCCGTCACCGGGTCCTTCCATTTCCGCCTCTCCTTCAGCTTGACTTTCTGCGACCCGTAGATCTCGATGAGCCTCGTTTTCACTTCGATCTTCTTACCGTGAGCCATGCCGATGAGCCTCGCGAGTACTACCGACCTCGGCACACGATGGACCGCCGACTCGCCGAGGTAGCACTCTGCCAGCTCGACGAAGCGCCCCACCTGTACCGCCGTCTCTAGCGCCTCGGGACGGACACCCCTGCCGTAGGCGCGGATGTCCTCGATGGCGAGGTAGTGCTGCTCTCTGGTGTTGAGGGCGGTCAGCTCACAATCAAGCCTCCCGCGAATCCGCGCATTCTCATCGTATACGTGGACCAGGATCGTCCTGCTCGTGTCGATAACGACGAGCGCGGATCTGAGAGGCCCGGGGTCGATGCCGTAGATGCGGGAGGCGGTCATCCCCGCACCTCCACAATCTCCCCGTCCTCGATAATCAGGTCACACTCTTCACCCTTGCCGACAACTTCCAAGAGCGCCTGCATCTTTTTCTCACGCGCGAATTCACACACGAGCCGTCGGCTCTTCGCGTCGAGCGTGCAGCCCTCGCGCATCAGGATGAGCCGCAGCCGAGGATTGAGCGCTACCGCAATCGCCATGGCTATCCTGAGCCGTCGGGACATGCTCGCACGCGCCAGCGGCCGACCGTCATAGGTCACGCCATTCTCGTCGAGCGAGAGCTTTGGTACGGGAAACTCGGCCGCTTCGAGCAATCCGCGCTTCTCCTCGTCGATGTCATCGAGCTGCTTCGTGAGCTTCTCTGACTGCGTGCGGCGTCGACCAACTTCATCCTGTGCCTCGCGATGGCGAGCATTCTCACGGACCATTCGGTTGGTGCTCTCGGCACCCTCGATCCTTGCGCGGATCGGGTCGGGATCGATGACGGCTGCCTCGGTTTTTTGGGTGGCTGCCTCGTCGATTTTGATGACAGCTTCCTGTTCCTTGGCACTCTTCTTCGTGCGGGCAATGTGGCCCTTGGCGCGCTCGACTGCCGCCAACGCAGCCACCAGCTGTGACTCTGCGTCGAGGACGTCCTCACGCATCTCGTCGAGGCGTATGCGGCTGTCCGTCACCCTGTCACGAGCCACCACTGCCGCGTCCTGAGAATCTCTCGCGGCTTCCAGCTCTTCGGTGAGACTGGCGATTGACACCTCTTCGGTAGGCGCCCCGTCGTGCAGCGGGAGTCGCTCTACGAGCGCCTTCGCCTCTTTGAGTGCTACATTGATCATCGTGCGGGTGCTGAAGAGTTCTTTACGTTTGGCGTTATGATCCGTGAAGTCGATCCCCACGAGGTTGCCCACTATCTTGAGCTGCTTTTTCTCGTCGAGGCGGATGAACTCCGTCGGGTCGAACGCCAGCCCCGCGCCCACCAGGGCGTCGAGGAATTTCTGCGGTGACGGTCGGGTGAGCCCGTCCTTGGTCGTGATTTTGACCGGCGTATTGCCACTCGCGAGCAGCTTCCTCGTGACCGTGAACTCCCCGAGGTCGAGGGTGATGGAGCCGCTGTCCTGCCCCTCACGGATGGTACACGCGGGTATCGTTTTCGTCCCGCCGAGCGCGTACATCACGCAGTCGATGACGGTCGATTTCCCCTGCTCGTTGTCACCGCCGAGGATGAGCGTCTCGCCGTCGGGGTCTATCCTAACGGCCTTCAAAATGCCCACATTCTCGGCCTTCAGGCTGATCAAATAGAGGGGCTCTGGTGCTATCGTAGCGGTCATCATTTCTCCATTTCGTCAGCGCGCTTGTTGAGTTCGTTAACGAGTTTTTGCATGTCATCTTTGCTGAGGTCGAGAGCCCGGGAATCCGGCAAGCCAATCTCCGAGGCAATTTTGCCTATCTGATTCCAGGAGAAGATCTTGTTCTTGTCGAAGGAACGGAGCTGGGCAACGAGCGCTGCCGGCGCGTCGCTCTTCGGTTTCTGTTTCTTGTCGTAGGCCACATTGCTGGAGCCCTCGCGCGAGAACCCCATCGCTTCGAGGTCATCCCACGTGTACCCACTCAGCCCTAGCATCTTCCGCAGTGCGGAGCCTACGGCGCGGGTTCTGGCGTGCTGCAAGAGGTTGTGCCGAGACACCTCGTCGGCCTGTCGAGTCATCACAGGCTGGCCTGCGCTGTCGTAGACGGGCTCTTTTTTGCGGGTCTTGTCGTTCCATTTCTTCGCCGGGACACAGCCGAGGAACTGATCGCGCGTGGTGGCCATGCCGAGTCCTTCGGTTGCTCCGAGCCCCGGTATGTCGATGCGCACCGTCACGGTGTAGCCGTAGTGCCCCTCGCCGTGGTCCTCGTAGTCCTTCGAGAGGATTCGGATCTCGCCGCCACCAATGCGGGCAAGGAGCTGCTCGCAAAAAGCCTCGGCGAAATAGGGGGCCGCGTCGCGTCCCTTCCCCATCCCGATGATGTCGCTCGGCCTCGCCTTCTTCACGCACAGCTCGATCACGCGATCCTTGTATTCGATCATCGCGCCAGTCTGCTGTAGCGCGTGCTCGATGGCTCCCGGTGCCGTGAGGTCGCGCGCCATCGGCAATGTGGATGGCCGCTCGATCACAGCGACTGCCTTCGTCTCGGAATACTCGGCGTCAATGACGCCGCTCTCTTTCGCCATGTCTCTACTCCTGTTCCAATGGGTGAATTTTTACAGTGATTGATCCTGACTTGCTCGGTGGTTTCACGGTCACTTCGGCAATGCCAGGCGCGAGGTATTTGCCTGGAGGCATCGCCCTGAAGCGGGTCTTGATGACTGTGTCCAAGTCCTTGAAGTCCTTGGCCGGTCCCTTCATTGACGGCCATTTGCGCAGTGACGAGAGTACCAGGCCATTTGCCGGGTCATCCATGTCGACGATGGTCTCCCGGTCAATGACGATGGCAGGCTCGCACGTCACGCCGCAGTACGGGCACAGCTCGCAGGCTTTTGGGTTGGCGACGAATGGCGGTACGATCTTCTCGCGGACGTGCCTGTCAACGGCCTTGACGGCCTCGACGACGCGAAACGCACGCTCGGCAGTGAGCTCGACAAACGCCAATTTGATCCTCGAATTGTCCTTGTTGACGAACAACAAGATAGCGCCGTCAAGCACCTCTCCGGTCTGCCCGTAGGCGAGCAGATAGCTCACTACCTGCGGCACGTATTTGATAAGCCACGGCTTCGACGTGGCACTCTCTAGCCACGCTGCACACTCAATCGGATCGTCCGGCAATGCAGGCCAAATCATCCCCGACATGCTTTTGATATCCAAGACCCACTTGCGGTCGCCGTAGTGTGGGTGAGTGAGTATCCCATCCGGGTGGCCACGCCACAGGAGCACCTCACCGAGTCCCGAGGGGCCGGTGCCGTAGTACTCGACGGTCTCCTGCGCACGCTCAATGCGGAATCCCATCAGCTCGAGCGCCCGCCTCGTATCTTCCTCAAGCTCATTGCCGACGTGGAAAATGCCCGCCACGTGAGTCTCGAGTGGGCTCTTCTCCGCGCCGATACGCTCATAATAGAGCCGCCTCAGGCACATATCGCCGAGCGACGACGACCGGCAATGCGGCTGTGCTTTCGGCGGGAACTGCCGGCTCGCTAGCCTCTCATCCCACAGCTCCGCGATGACCGGCCACTGCGGTACCTCGGCGCCCTCCGGTGCGAGCGCTGCGAGCTGTGATTTCAAGCGCGCATTGTCGAGCCGCAATGAATCAATTTCCTTCTGCAATTGCCTCAACTTCTTCTCCTTCCTTGGGTTGCGCACGCATTGCTGTAAGCTCTACGCTCTGCCGTGCGACAGTACCTACGGCCTCGATCAGATCCTCTCGTAGTGCCTCGTCGCGCACTTGAAGCACGCGGATCGTCTCCGTGTAGTCGGCGGTACGCGCGTCTAGCTCCCGCTCGTAGCGGACCATGAGCCACCCGCAGAGCGCGATAGCGAGCACGAGCGCCGCGATGATGGGCAGGCTATCGTCGCTGTGGGACACCGTACACCTCCCGATCCAAAAATGCCCAGCAACCGCTATCGCGGTCACGCACGTAGTCGTGGGGGTGCCCAGGGTCACGGAGGCAGAGCGCGTAAAGCTCGGAGGGATCCGAGGCGTTCCACGCCGCACAATTCTTACATTGCCCGTAGCGTGGCCGGGCTATCGCTATCGGGGCCGCCATCTGCGCCCTCGCAAGATCAAGGACCATGGTGAGGGCTTCAGCATCCTCGGGCTGCCCATTTTTTCGGAAAAATTGAGCCATCGACAGGAGCCCGGGGATACGGTCGCGCGTCGACCGGCAGGATTCCAGGTGGTCAATCGCCTCCTGGGGTGTCACTGCTCTCACCTCCCGCCGCAGCAGCGCGCTCACGCGCCAGGGCCTCGTCGACCTCGCGCCCTACGCGGCGCAGTGCAGGCGAGAGCGGCATCACCGTGGCGGACGGAGCGATCCTCTCTAGCGCGTCAGCAATGCGGGCCGCCATCAGCCCCGGTAGTGCGACCGTGCAGCACTGGTGCTCGTGGGACCACAGGGCACAGCTGCCATAGGTGCAGTAGCCGCCACCTGAGCCCATCGGGCAGTAATGGGGCGCCATTTTCTCGGACATAAAAACCTCCGTCTCCCCCGGCCCGTCGAGCCGGAGCGATGGCCCGGCAGGGGCCGATACGGACCCGCCGGGACGCGAGGGAGCAGAGGCACAGGGTGTGTGCTCACGGGGGGAATCTGCCGGATTCTCGCTCTACTCCGTGTGATCTCAGAGTACACACGGAGAGGCTCCGTGTCAAGCGGCTCTCGGCGTCGGGCCTCATCCTCCCGCGCAAAGGGAGAAGAGGTACGCGTACCATATGGGGATCTTTTTTTTCGCGGGGCCCGTCAAAAAATAGCACGAGCCACGTAGGTAGCCTGCGCACCGCGACACCCCGCGAGGAGGAGGCGCAGATTGCCTCGACTGGCGGCACCGGCGATCAGCTCGACCCCCGTCGAGACTACCTCGGTGCCGAGGGCCTCGCCCGCGTACTCGGCGCCACAGGCCGGAGAGTAGCGGTAGACCCGCCGGGCGTATGGATCCCACGCGGAGCCCGCGATCCGGGCCGCTGAGGTGGCGAGCTCCAGATCATCCTCGGCCGCGTGGCCTAGCTCGTGGATGAGTACGTCCACGGCCGCGCCCGGGGAGAGCCCTCGCGCGAGCCGGATCGTGCGGCTCTGCGAGCAAAAATCGCCCGAGCATCCCTCGAGCGCCCACGTCCGCACCCACACCGGGGAGGTGAGGAGGGACGCGAGATGCGCGACCATCGGGGAGGTGGTGGCGCCGTCGGGGAGGCTCCCGCGGATCATCCGGGGGATCGCGGAGAGGTCCGCACGCTCGAGCGCGGACTGGGCGCGGCTCGCGAGCCGTCGTCTCTCTCTCCGTCCGATACCCACTGTGGCCTCCTCTCTCTACCCATATCTATACACAGACCGTGCCAGGCCTACTGGATCGCGTCTACGCGCGGGCGCAGAGAAGAAAAGAGGAACGCGGTCTGTATAGAGGGGCAAAACTACGACTTTTTTATCCTAGCCCTTTTTGGAAAAGCCGGGTTAAAGCCCGCGCCTGGGGCGGCTCTCCGCGGTAAAGAGACCAGGCGGGTAGGGATAGGGGGTCGTGACAACTCGGCCCTACCCCGAGAGTGGCCCTGCGACCGGATCCTGATCCTCGGAGCTCCGGCCCGATAGGACCAAAAAGCCTACCCCAGGCTGGAGAGCCGCGCTGAGAGCGGGCTGTGATTTTTGGCAGGAGAGTTGCATAGTAGTCGGTGTCGAGAGAGACTGGAGCCCCCCGGAGCAGGCAGACGACAGGGGGCCGAGAGCCGGGCCGATACCGCCAGCTCCGACCAGCCCCCAGCCTACGGGCGAGCCCGCTACCGACGCCAGACGGACGGGCCAGTAATGGGGGGCCGTGGGAGACGGGAGAGAGCCCCGATCCAGCCTCGCTCGGCTGTTGAGACTGAATCGCCCCGCTACGGGGCATCGGATACGCCCCTCGTGAGAGGGGAAGGAGGTCACCATGACCAACACCAACACCAACACCAACACCAACACCAACACCCCCGAGGTAGAGGCGGCCCATGCCACTCTCATCGAGGCCATCGAGGCTGCCCAGGCCTCGTGGACCGGGTGGGACTGGTGCGAGGGATTCGCCGTGCGCGAGGGCGACAGCATCTACCCCGACGGTCCGCTCGGCGACGAGGAGATCGAGGCACTCCGCGAGCAGATCGCGGCCAGCGTCCGCTCCGAGGGGGAGTGGGTCGACTACCCCTACCCCGATCCCGATCCCGACGGGCCGGAGTACGAGACCGTCCTGGAGGGCGCTCTCGACGCCGAGACGGTTCACGAGATCGTCGAGGAGACGCTCGCGGCGATCCGCGAGTACCGCGACACGGCCGCACGGATCGCGGGCCAGGCGTCCGACCTCGGTGCCGAGGCCATCGAGGCCCTGCGCGCCGGGAATCTCGAGTCGGCCGTGGGGCTGCTCGAGTCGGCGTGTGACGCGGAGCGGGAGTACGGGGACGATCCCGTGTGGAGCGTGCCGCGCGATGCGGCGCAGGCTCTGCTCGGCGACGAGGCGGAGGTCTACGAGGGCGACTCCGGCGAGGCGATTCTCGGGGCCACCGACGACAGCATCATCGCCGGCTGCACCCCGCTCGCTGGCGCGGTACAGTGCGGCCTCGACCGCCGCACGGCGGAGGCTCTCTACCACGCTCTCGACGCGTGGGGGGACGTCGACCTCCGCGAGGCTCTCGTGGGCCTCGCGGAGCAGCTCGCCGAGCGCTCTGGCGAGGAGTGGGACATGGCCGCCGCCGAGGAGCGGTGGAGTGGCCACGCTCACGAGAGTCTCGTCGAGGGTGCCGTGGACGCGGCACTCGACACGAGGGGCCTCCGCGAGGACATGTGGACCGTAGATCCGGAGGGGGTCTACGAGATCGATATCGTGACGGAGGAGACGCGCTACCCCGATCCTGCGAATCTTACGGTCACAGAGACCGTGTACGTCGCCTCGTGCCACGGCGACGGGACATCCGATAGCGGGTGGCTCCGGGAGTACACCACTCGCGAGGAGGCTCACGCAGCGCTCGACGCGGGGATCCTCGGGGCCGATACCGCCCCTCGCTCCCCGGGTGGCACCCTCCCCGCTGATGCCCTCGTCGCCCGGTCACCCGAGGCGAGCCGGGCATGGCGCGCCGATCCCCGGAGCGGACCGATACCCCTCCGGGCAGAGGATTATCCTGGTCTCCCCGAGTGCGCGGTGTGCGCCGCGGGTGAGGTCGACCCCACCCCTCCCGCTACCCACATTTTCACCCGGGCCGACGAGGAGGGGCGCACCGAGAAGATCCCGATGTGCTCCGTGTGTGCTCGTGAGCTGAGCCGGGACGACGCCGCGCACTGCGAGATCATCGATGAGGCGATGGTCCGTGAGGAGGAGACGAGCCGCGAGAAGCTCCTCGCGTGCGGGGGATTCGTCGCGACACGCCCTCCAGCTCCCGAGGGAGAGAGGCCCTGCGAGGCCCACGTCCGGTGTGCGGCCACCGTACTCCCTCCGGAGGGGCACGAGGATCCGTACCTCGTCTGGCTGATCGACGGGGCGTGTCGCGTCCTGATCGCCGGTGTGGATTACGGCGAGGCCCTCCCGGGGCTGCTCTGATGGCCATCGTCAGGGCGGAGCTACTCACCGACGGCTCGCGCCGTCAGTGCGAGGTCTGCGGGCTGGCCCCCGCCGACCTGTACGACGTGGAGGCGGATCTGTACCTCTGCGACGAGTGTATGTGCCCTCGGCCCAGCCACGGGATCTGCCCTGCGTGCCTCGAGTGGTACCACCCAGACATCTGGTACGAGGAGCCGGAGGAGTGGCGCGAGCGCGTCACTCGAGAGTGGGAGAGCCCATCCCGCATCTGCGCGTGGTGCGGAGGCTGAGCCCCCAAAGAAGAAACCCCGGCTGGGAGACCGGGGCTTTTTCTTGCGTCGTCGACGAGGGGGGTACATCTAAGAGCGCAAGGCTATCCTATCACAGGCCGAGCGTGGGACGCAAGAGCCCGTCCCGCAGTCGCAGCCACACCCCACGAGGCCCACGTCGCCGGCGGTGACGCTTCGTCCTCCTCCTCCACCCCGTGACGACGTCGAGCGCCACGAGCGGGGGGATCTTCCCGGTTCGAATGGCTTTCACTCGGTCGAGGGCTCCCCGGAGCCCGCCGGTGCGTTTCCCTCTGCCCTCGCAGTGAGGGCGTAGTCGAGGGGCAGCAGATCCGCATCGATGCGGCCTGCCTTGGCCTCTTGATGGTAGCCCGATCCGAGCGCCTTCACTGCCTCGGTCTCGTCGAGAGACACCGGGGCGAAGCCGAACGCCTTCAGGATCCGTGACATTGCGGCCACGAATTCGTCATCCTTTTTCGTCCGCGTGTGCTTCGCGATCCGCTGGACCACCCCGTGAATCTCGGGGATGGAATCCCGGATGAAGTCCCACCTTGATTTTTTCCCGGTCTCCACCTCGGCGCGCCACTGCGAACGCAGGTGTCCGATGACGCCAACGAGCGCGATGATGATGTACAGCCACTGAATCACGTCTTCGATCTTGATTCCCTCGAGCATTACGGTGCTCCTTCCAACGGCATCCTCTCGGACACCGCGTCAATAATCCGGTCCCACGATTCTATCACATTGCGCCCGGGGCACGCGGTCATCGAGTGCTGGCTGTGTCGAGTAATATCCGTCCGGGGATCAAGGTCGTGCCTCACGCATATCTCGACGAGGAGATCCGCAAGAGCCTCCTTAGCCTCGAGGCTAAGCGGATCAAGCTCGTAATTCCCGCCGATGGCCACACCGATGTGGGTGCGGTTGCGTCCCCGGCAATGCGCGCCATCTTCAGACTCGTCACGCCCGGCCTGGCTGTGCCATCCAGCGCATGTCTCGACGAGGACCCAGTGGTAGCCGATGTCTCGGAAGCCACGCTTCTCGGTGTGGTAGGCACGAATGTACTTGAGCGGCGTCGTTGACGGCACCGCCGTGTGATGGACCACGATACCAGTAACCTTCATGCGCCCACCACCCGATACACCGAGTATCCCACGCCCGCAAGCGATGCAGCGCCAGCAAGGTACGCCACGGCCTTCTCCTTCCAGCTCCAGACGCCCTTTACGTCGACACGCATTGCCGCCATGTCCTCGGCCATCTCCGCACGATGGTGTGTGCACGCGTCACGCTGCGCGTCGGCGAGGCCATTGATAGCGGCCTTGATTTCACGGACACCGGCCTCGGCCCGCGTCTCCATCCGATCCAAGCGTCCTATTAGCTCTGGATGCGCGTCGCAAGTTGACATTGCTCAACTCCTTTCGGCTCAGGGACACATTGCTACCACGACGTGACAACCTTAGTTGCGCTGGCGCTGTCGATGGCCATCCAGTCATTTTCCGGGATTTTATAGTAGATCCGAATTCCCGTCGTTGGGGCGCTCGGCGCAGACGCTACCGGGGCCAGCTCGATGTAGCTCAAGGCCGTGATCGTGGTAGCCGTCACAGTCGTAGCGCCAACGGTGCCGACCGAGGAGATATTGCCACCCGTGATAGATAGCGTGCTGTCTGTGACGGTGGCTGCTGTGATGGTGCCGGAAGCGGTGAGGTCGACGATCTCCAGGGGCTCGGGGGTGATGCTCCCGAAGAGCGAGTGGCTGCCACAAAAAAGATAGCCGACGGCATGGGCTGAGGGGGCAAGGGCAAGGAAGAAAACAAGGAGGATTGAGAGTCTTACCATGTCTGCTCACCGCCTTCACCGCGGCGGATGCCCCGCACGACTATCGTCACCGTGCCCGGGGTGGTCGAGCCCGTCGAGCATGTGGACGTGAGCACGAGGTATCGGCAGGGCTTGATGTCCTCGATCCAGATCATTGACTGTGCGCCGGTGGTCGACCATGCCTGCAAGGACGAGTGGCCGTCAACCGCAAAAACACTCGGTAATGCAACATTGTCCGCACTCACCGACGAGCCCATAATCTTCAAGTCGCCCGCAATGTTGATGTTGTCCGTGACCACGACGGAGGACACCACCGACACCATAAGCACGTCCTCAACGGGGATACAGCCGATGACAGTCTCTGCCGTGGAGTCGTAGGTGCCGGTCAGGGTGCCCCAGAAAAAACGCGGGTTGCGCTCGGGGTGCGCACCTGTCGGGTCGGCGGCAACTGCCGGCATTGCTGTCGCCAGAGCCAGAAGCAGGATCAGAATGAGTCGCATTGCTGACCGTCCTTTCGGTGATGTTTTGCGTGACAGCCTGCGCAGAGGGCCTCAAGATTTCCGAGGGCCAGGGGCTTGCCGCCGTCCTTGATCTCTTTCTCGTGGTGGGCAATCGTCGCGACCGCACCGCACCTATTGCAGATCGGATTCCTTCGAAGAAAAATGGCACGGGTCTTCCGCCACGCGGCGGTGCCATAGAACGGATCCCGTTTCTTCTCGCGCCGAGTCTTGAGCTGGGGGTCGTCCTTCGCGTGGTCCGGGCAGAACCGGCTCTCCCGCACGAGAGCGGGGCAGCCAGGCTTAGCGCACGGACGCAGGGGGCGGAGTGGCATTGCTATTCCTTCTCCTTCGCAATGCGCTCGGCACGCACCTGTTCGGCGATGGCTTTGAACCGCGCCAGCTTGTCCTCGGTCGCGCCGAATGCTACGCCTGCCAGGCGGACAACCTCCCTCGAAGCGTGGGCGGTCAGCCAGTCCTCGAGCGACACGTCGATGGGGCGGCCCGCCGAGTCCTGCGTGCCCATCAAGCTCGCGCCGAGACGCGCCATCTCCTCTACGTCTTCGTCCTTGACGGTGACTGTGATCGTGATGTCCATGGCTTCTCCTTATGCGCTCGTGATGGTTTCCCACGCGGCGCCGTTCCAGAATTTCATCTTGTTGGCTGCTGAGTCGTAGTACTGTTCACCTTCAACAGGCGCGCCAGAAGCGGCCTTCGGGGTGAAGACTGCACCGAAAGTAAGGGCGGGCGGGCCTGTGTATGCGAGATTGCCAATCAGATCAGATTTTAGCGCTGAAACGGCGAGCAGCGCATTGCATTTGAAGTTTTCCCACGCGCTGGAGTCTTGAATGTGAACCACGCCGCCATCGTAAGAAAGACGAGCATGCCCAGCGGCGGGGAGCCCCGGCGCTGCTGTAGAGAGATCCAGGCCATATGTAGCATCGGGGGGGCCATCATCGCTGGCGTTCGCGATATGCGAGGCGCGCAAGATCCAGCAAAGAAACGGCGCATAGCCGGCATCGTTTCTCACCCAAACACAAGGGTCTGTAAACCCAACCTTCCCGTGGGCAGCCTTGGCATTGGTCGCGGCCAGGCCAGAAAACTCGATTCCATAGGTGGCATCGGGCGGCCCAGCCCCCGCGAGATTAGTAAGCAGATCCGCCTGCATTTGATCTAAATACGCCAGCGCCCACGCCTTCGCCGCGCTCCCAAGGTCGCTCGCGGAGTCAACATCAGGGATAATGTCTTTCGCTGTCGTGAGTCCTTCGGAAAAACCCGGCGCGCCGGTGCCTGCTTTATCTGTAATGTCATCGCTCTGCATTGCATCCGCCACCGCAAGCGCTGCGTGTACCTCCGCGAATCGCTTCGCCGCCGACCCGAGGTCTATCGAGTCGTCCGCCGAGGGCACATAGTCGTCGAGGTCGGTGGGGATGACCCGCCACGCTGCACCGTCGTAGACTTGGTAGCTGTCGTCGTCCGCGTCCCACCAGGGCAGGCCCTCCTCTTTGTAGGCCGGCTCCGCATTACCGGCGTGAGAGCTGTAGCACGCCGCGATGGCGTCGATGATGTTCGGCATGGTGGTGCTGCCGAGGGCCGTGCCGCCGCTGTAAATTGGAGGTGTTTCCTGTGACATTGCTCACTCCTCAGTATCCGTTGGCCACGACGTGGATAGTGCGTACCACGCGCGCAGCGGCATTATACACGCTGATGAGGCAGATGGTCGTCGACACTCCAGAGATCACAATATGATCGCCTGCCTGCTCACTGATGATAGATGCTACGACCTGCGGGGCGGCCTGGAAGCTCTTCACCCACGTGACGGTGAGATCTCCACCCGCAAGCGAAGTCACCGCCTGCGTCTCGCGGATGTCGGGCATGTCTATCTCCCAGTCCCACGAGGGGATGTGTAGCGGGTCGCTCTTGGTGGCCTGCAGGACGGCACGGAGATTGAATTGCTCGCCGTAGTAGAGCCCTGGTACGAGCCGCGTGAAGTCGTCGAATGCGGTGCCGTCGTGGATTGATATCTGCGCTTCGGCACTGTGGCTCTGCGCGTGCTCGGGTCCGCCTGTCAGCAGGTCGACCTCAAGGAGGAGGTCGGGAGACTCAAGCAGATCGAAGTCACGCCAGATGATGGCGCCTGCGGCTGCCTTCCGTGCAATGCCGAGCGTGGTCATTTCGCTCGTGACGGCGGTCTCTGCGGAGTAACCGAGGTCAACCTGATCGGTGCTGTCGATGGTGTACTCCCCGCCGTCGCCGGGCATTACGCTGATGCCCTTTGCGGGGGATGTGTCGTGCTGGAAGGGCGACGCGCATAGCCCGAGGCCGCCCGATACCGAATAATTATTCGTCGTCGTGTAGCGAACATAATTGCCAAAAGTTGGACCCATCCCGCTGAAGGCGGTGCCCTTGAAAAGCAATGTGCGATCATAGAGAACCCAATAGGTTGAGCCGTAAAGGATGACCGACAGCAGGTGCGTATGGCCTAATTGTGTCGTGTCGATGTCTATCGTCTGCTGCAATACGCCGGGTTCAGATGCGCTCGCATCGTAGACAGATATCTTGTCGTCCTCGGCCAGGGCATAGACGCCATAGCCGCTCGCACCATTGGCTAGGATGACGGCCAGGCCGTTGCCTGCCCCTGCTGGCATTGCGATGAAGACTAGCTGCAAGTGGAGACAATCGCCGCTCGCCATTGCTGGTGTCCTACGGTAGCCTGCCGTGGCGCCGCCATTAGAGCTCAACATCCAATAGTCGCTATTGGCGGGGACTGCGGGCGCCATATAGACGGGGCCATGCGCGGTCCAGCCATCACCCACCGCCGGGTTGTTGTCGGCCGTTGCTACGTCGACCGCAAATTTAACTTCACCCCATTGCTGAGAAACGTCAGACTGTACCGCCAGAAGTCGCCCAAAATAACAAAATGCTATTCCGCCGTCCAGGTGACTCCTGACTATGCCCATCAGCTCGTCATCAACATAGACCCATGTATCATAGCGAAGCTCCACCCTGATGCGGCGTTCCTTTGAGCAGAAATCACCCGCTACGATCAGCGAATCCAGCGGGATGTTTTTGTCCGCCACAATCGTAATATGGTCGTGCTCGACATAGACCCACCCAGACGCGCTTGTCCCTCCGCTGCGAGCCAGGATAAAAGCAACGTCACCTTCATCGACCCTGACGGCGGCCTCGATTGTAACAAATTCAAGTGAGCTTGTCGATCCGTTGGCCTTGCGATAATAGCGAAGTGCAGTGCCTGAAATGTGCACCTTCCCGTCGCCGTCTATTTCCTCGTCGCCGGTACCGTAGCCGGTCCAGCCGTCCGCAGTCGGCAGACCTTCGGTGCTCGGGTCGTATTCGTCATCCCACGCGCCTGCCGTCCAGGCCGTTTTGTATCCGCGCCAATTGGAATCCCACGTGAAGGGCAATGGCAGTCGCGGGTAAGCGCGCCCCGAGAACGTGCCGCCAAAGGTCTCGCTTACCGTCTTCTTCGCATTGCTCACGTCGATGGTCGCGAAGGCCACATACGTCAGCGCACGATTGGCGGAATAGACGCCGTTGCAGCGAGCCTTGATCCAATACCAGCCCTTGATTTGCGGCCAGTGCTCGCTCGCCTCAGTGACTGCCACGAGCGTAGCCGCGTCCCACGTCGAGAGAGTAAGCTGGTGCCGCACCTCGTAGACGACCTTGCGGACATCCTCGACAGGGACCCACGCGAGGAGGCATGCATTGCCCTTGTAGCTGCTGCGCAGGCCGGTCACGTCCTTGGGAGCCTCGGTCATCGCATCGATATAGACTGCGACCTCTACCCACTCCGAGGCCTGTATCCCGCGCAATGTGCGGATGCGGAAGTCGTATGTCCCCGCGTCGAGATCGGGAATGTCGACAGTGTCTCGCGTGGTCATGCATGCGGGCTCATGCTCACTGCCGCCCGGCAATTGGATTTGGATCTCGTACTTGCTCGCAATCGTGTTCTCCGGATGGACCCATCGCAGGGAAACGCCCTGCTTCACGTTGGCCCCCTCGCGGTAGAGGTAATCGCCGCCCTCGAATACTCGAGGGGGATTCGGAGGAAGCAGCTCGGGAGGGATGGTCACGGTGACGGTGTAGGGTGGGATGGCTCCGGAGTCGGCGTCGTACACCTCGGGCGCATACGGTACGAGCGTGAGTCTGGCGCCTAGCTCACTGAGGGGCTCGACATTCTTTACCAAACACGACTGCACGGATTCGTCGGTGACCCCGAAGGCAAAGAGGTCGCCCACGGCGCAGTCGAATGGTACGCCACCGCTGCGCATCAAGACCAAGTTATCACCCTCGACGGTAACAATGTCCCACTCGGAGATGGTGCCGTCGGCCTTGCGTACGCGGACCACGTAGGTCTCGCCAAGCTCCATTGTGCATACCTCGTCGACGGTGAGGATGGTGGACACGACGGCCTTCACGCGACCGGCAGCTACGCCGATGAGCGCGCTGTCGTGCTGCACGTCTACGCGGTCGCCGCATTGGCAGACAAGGTGCTCCCAGTTCGTTTCAAGCGTGAAGATCTCACGGCGGTACTGCGCCACTGCCAGGTGATACCGCGCCAGCTTCCACACGTGGTCGGAGTCCGTGACACCAAAGAAATCAAGGGCCTCGAACACGGTCGCATTGCTGGAGCTGTAGCCGTCTGCGTAGACAATGCGCTCCGTCTGCGTGTAGTCCTCATCCTCATTGACGAAGCGGCAGCGGTAGGCGTGTGGTAGCTCGACGAAGACTATTTGCCCCTGGAAATTCTTGGAGTTCTTTGGGGTGAAGAGCTGTACAGGTGTGGCGCGCACATCGTCGATGATGACACTGAGCTTGCCGTCCTTCGGCGCCCGTGCGGCCCTGCCTGCGGCAGCAATGTGGGTCAGAACTTCGTCGACAGTAGTGCCAGTATCGAATACGGCACTGAACGTAAACCCCTTGTCATCGCAGAACTCAGACCACGTAGCCAATCCGTCAAGATCAATGTCACCGTCTAGTGCGGCGTCGAGATTCGCCGGATGCTGCGCTACGTACCGATAAAGATCCGCTGGGTTGCTCGTAATCTGGTCGGCGTCCCACGCGCTCGTGGCGCGGTTCCATTTCTTGCATTTGGACTGAACGAGAATGTTGAACGTATCGACAACGCCATTGAGCTGCCCCGTGGCCTTCAGCTTTAGAGCGATTTTCGCTAGGTATGGCGGCTCAAAGTTAATGCTTGCGCCCTCTTTGATGGATCGTATGGCGGTCCACTGCATTGCGTCTATCTCGCGCTGGCCATCGCCCTCGTCGGATGTTCTCGTGACGCGCACGTCCCACTGGCTACGGCTCGGGAAGTCAAGCTCGAACGAGTGGCGGATCGGCTTGAGTGACGCGCCCTCGAGGATGTGCCCGTCCTGCAGCGAGACCGTACATGCGAAGCCTGCGCCTCCGCCGGCAGCGGCAGGGAGCGCGACGGTGACCGCGCCCGTGTAACCATTGCCGTAGCCGCCGAGCGAGACGGCCGAGGCGCCTATTGATGGAGGCGGCGGCGACACTTGGATCTTCCCAGGGTCGAGATTGATCGCCACCGTGGTCTGCTCCGGTGCATCCTGCGGCAGCTTTGGATTGCTCCCGCTCGTGTCGATGGTCACGTCTGCCGTGCCTGATGCACCGGAGCCGCCGGCCCCGGTGAAGACAAGATCATACCGCCCCGGAGTGTAGCCGCTGCCGCCATTGGTGAGCGTGAGGCCCTTCACGAATCTGCCGATGGGGTTGCTCCATGCGCCACTCGTGCCTGTCTCGCGGAACTCGACGGTGAGGTGTGCGCGTCGCGTGTTGAGCGATCCATCGGCGTTGAATGCGGCGAGTCCCGGCAGAAGAATGTCCACGGTCGCGCTGTCTGTGTCGCTCGCTGTGGTCCGGACTTGCGGGATATTTTTCTTGAGGTCGATGGCCAACGCCTCTTCGGTGACGCTGTCCGTGGCGTATTTTGTAATCTCGTGGGAGCCCGCCGTGCCGTAGACGCCCTGCTCCGCGTGGCCGGGAAAAGAAGAAAGTACGTTGTCACCTATCTTCGCGTCGGCCCACACAAAGTGCAGCTCACCGTAGCCGAGCACAAAGAGGCAGTGTAGGTACTGATCGGAGCCCTGCACGCTCGTGTACGGCAAGGATCCGTAGCTCGGATATATCTTGTGCGTACCAAGTACGACAGCGATGACGCCGTAACGATTCACCTGGTTCTGCGTCCCGGTGATCGAGTAGGCATTCGGCCGGTCGAGGCCGGACAGATCCCGGAATGTCGGCTGTGGTGGCGGCACGAGGGCATTGATGGCCATCAGCCCGAGGCTGCCGGCGACAGCGCCACCCACGGCGCTCGACACGTGCAGGAGACGACCGAAGAGTCTGCCACCGGCGCCACCTGCCCAGGCCATGACTGCGATGGTGAGGATGGTCCTCAGGAGGTTGCGGCCACTCTGCGGTACGACCTTGATCGTGACGAGGCCGCCCCCCTTGACGCGAGCTAGCCATGCCTCCCGAGACACAGGGATACCCTGCACGTCCACGTGGGCGTATTTGCGCCACTTCTCGATGACGGTCTGCTCGACCACGTCCTGCAATGTGATGCCGGAATCGAATGTGAATGTTGACCGCTCCTCTGACAGGGGCTTGGGCTGCACTACCACGCGGACCGTCTCAAGCGTGATGTATCGAAAAAAGCCTTCGATCCTGTTTTTCCAGCGCGGACCACGAAGGCACTGTGAGACGACACCGATGCCTTCTTCGCAATGTAGAAAGTTGCCGTCCCCGCATACAACACCCACGTGGCACGGCTGCCTGAGCTGCCTCAGGAGCACAACATCGGCCTCTTGTGGGTCGTCAACCTTGCGCCAGCCTTCCGCCTGTCTGGCCTCTATCTCCTTGGCCTGAAGTTCGGGCGTGAGTCCATAGGTGTAGGACGGTAGAGAGACCCGGTACCTATCGAGGTAGGCCATGCGCACGAGGCCCCAGCAATCGACGCCGCTCTCGTCACGTCCGTTCTCCGCGTAGGGGATGCCTATGTAGTCGCTCCAGGGCTTCATGCAAACAGCCCCGGAAAGTCGGCGGGGTTGTAGATGCCCGCAGGAAAAGGCTCAGAGCGGTTGGCGCCAAAGGTCAGATCCCCCTTGATCGTAAACACATCGTAAGTGACGTCGGTCAGCTTAAATGCCCACGGACCGCCGATAATGGTATCCGGCTCGCTGCCGAGAATGAGCGAAACTTCAACGGAAACGCGAGACGCGACCGGCCGGAGGAGGGCTATCATCTGACGATCCACATTGCAGACCTCCAGCTTGGATTGCGCCACCTTCGCCATGTCTTCAAGCGGGATCATTAGGCTCATCGAGAAGGGTGAGAATGTGTCGCCGCTGGAGACAATTGCCACATTGTTGTCGACGATACGGACGGGATTAGCCCAGTCGGTATGGTCCAGCTCGACAAGGAATAACGGCGCCTCGCCCGTCTCTTGGGCGAAGATGGCGGCGAGTGCGGTAACGCTCAGCGCGCGGCTCACGGCATCACCTCAACCTGGAAAGTCGCGCCGTAGTAGGCGCCATTGCGGGACAGGCCGGGCTTCGTGGCGAATCGGCACTCAACAGAGGCGCGAGTTCGTGGGTGATTCCACCAAAAGCGCTGCGTGCCGTACTCAAGGGTGTCGTTGTAAAAGTCCATCAGATCGTTGACCTGCGCGGACGTAAGCAGATACGCCACGTCGAAGGCGACGACCACGGCAGTGAAGCGGGCGCGGACATTTGCGGGCCCTGCGTCATTCGGCGAGCGGATCGTGTTGTCTTGTTGTCCCTCGGCATACGAGGAGCGTAAAGGGTACTCGGGCAATGTGGCTGGCCATGCGCTCATCGTCGAGACCCCCTTGGTTTGATGTTGTAGATGTCGCGCATCTCAGGATCAAATTCCCTTGCCCTGAAGTTGCGCTTCATTGCATCGCGTAGAAGTATCTCTATGTCCACACTGCCATCCCCACGCTCGGTACTCTCTATCTGCACCGGCTCGCCACGTGCTCGCATGTCGTTGACGGTGACACTGACAACAGGGGCCGCGCCACGGACGCCAAGCTCCGAGCCCATCCGCGCGAGAGGAAAGATTCCCTCGGGGCCTGCCTCGCCAGCAATGTGCCCAGGGGCCACTGCCGTTGCGCGCGTGAGCACTGCGCCACGTGCATGGGCCTGGACATTGCCGCCTGCCGTTGCTGCGGCTGCTGCCGGTCGACCAAAGATGCCGGGAAGCATGGAGGAGAACGCATCGCTGAAGAGTGTGTTCATCATTGACGAGGCCATGTCCTCGAGGGTGCTCTGGACCTTGTCGCCCATCGTCTTGAATAGCTCGGACACGGAGCGCGTGGCCTTGCTCGTCGGGTCAACCATGGTCTTGGCCAGGCTGCCGAACTCACCCTTGATTTCTTTGAGCATGTCCGGGACGTAGGAATGGCCAGCGACCTTGTCATACATCTTGGAGAAGTAGCCCACAACCTTGTCGGTGTACTCACCGATGGTCTTGACAATGCCACCGTACCGCCCTACCAGTTCTTTGTAGATGACATCAGTAAAAGGCTTGAGCACCGCCCCTGCTCGCTCTGCCAGGCCGCCAAAGTAGCCGATTGCCCGGTCAACGAAGACCTTGATATCGTCCCCGTACTTGTGCCATACGGCGGTCAGCACGCCGATAGCTACGACAATGGCCGTGATGGGTCCGCCGAGAAAAGCGGTTATCACACCAGCCGCACCAGCGATGACGCCCCAGATGGATCCGATAGCCGAGACCAGGCTGCCGATGGCCCAAACAACAGGGCCAGCAATGGCTGCTATCCCGGCAATGCTCGTGATCCATTTCAGAATCTCGGGATTGGTCTTGCCAAGCGTGCGCGCAACCCCGGTCAGGCCCTTCGCCGCGTCGGCCAAGAAGGCGAGTAGCCCCGTCTCGGCCAAGGCCAGCTGCATCTCTTCGAAGGCTGAGTTGAGCTGACGAAGAGATCCAGCCAGGCCCTTCATCCTGACATCGGCCATGGCCTTGGCCGCGCCAGCGGCGCCTTCCGCCTTCTTCTGGAATCCCTCCAATGCATCGGCCCCCTGGATAAGCGCGCCTGCCATGGCGGGTCCACCGCGCTTTTGGAAGATGGCCAACTGTACGCCGGCATCGTTCACATGCGGCGCGAGACTCTTGAGAATCTGATCGAAGGGGAGCGCCCTGCCGGCAGTATCCGTTAAGGCTATCCCAAGGCCCTTCAGCTTCTTAGCCACCTCGCCCGACGGATTGACTACGGCCCCTAGGATGGACTTGAGCGCGGTACCTGCGCGCGTTCCCTTAATGCCTGCCTCGTGGAACATCGCGAGCACCGATGTCGTGTTCTCCAGGCTGTATCCTGCAGATCTAGCCAGGGTACCGACCTCGTTCAATGCGTCGGAAAGATCGACCACGCTCATATTGGCACTGTTGGCCATCTTTACGAGCACGTCCGTGGCGCGTGCCGTTTGATCGACGCCGAGATTGAATTGCTTGAGCGCCGTGCGCGTGCGATCCGTAGCCTCCTCGAGTTCAATGTTCGCGGCGGCGGCAAGGTTCAGCGTTGCGGGCAATGTGGCCTTGATCTCCTTGAGCGTGTTGACGCCGGATTGGGCCAGGACGCCCATCGCGTCAGCCGCCTCCGAGGCCGAGTACTGCGTGGCCGCGCCAAGCTCTCGGGCGAAATCGGACAGGCCCTTGAAGTCCCTCTCGGTGTCCTTCGTGAGGCCCCGAACCTTGTTCATCGATTGCTCGAAGGTCGCAGCCGTCCTGGCGATAACCATACCCATCCCAACAATAGGAAGCGTGAGGCCCATCGACATCCGTTTGCCGACGGATTGCATCTGCTTGCCAACGCGCTTCATCCGCCCGGAGTAACCAGCAACGGACTTCTGCGCGTCGCGCACGGCCATGGTGAGCGACTTGGTGTCACCCGTGAAAATGGCCTGCAGTACGCCTATTTTCTTTCGCTTCGCCATCTACTTCATTGCCTTTGCGAGTGCTCCGAAAATGTCACTGGTCTTTCGCTCTAGCTCGTCCTGACTCGGGAGTTTCTCGCCTCTCTTCCGCCGCCCTAGCAGCTTTTCGAGCCTCGGCAGGCGCTTCTTCCGGTTGAACGCCGCGACGTGCCATGCTGCCGTGAGGGCCAGATCAGATTCGTATTCGCGTCGACGCTGCACTCCGTCAATGTGTGCTCCGTACTCCCTCGGACACATTTCCCAGAACTCGAAGAGGGAGAGACCTGCAGCGACCGCCTCCCGCTGCAAGCTCCCCCAGTTGATCAGTTTCCCTCTGCGTCCTCTGCCGGCGCGTCTTCGCTGTCGCCTTCCTTGGCGCTACCTTTCGATGGAAAGGCGTACTTCACGGCCTCGGAGATTGCCCGTGAGACGGCGTCAATGCCTGCCTCGTCGATGATGTCGCCAACGTCGCCAGGCTGGTAGCGCTTCTTTTCTCCGTGGCTCAATGCGGCCTGCAGGAGGATTCGGAAATCGTTGGCGCAGAAGGATGCCTCCATCTGCTCGAAGATTTCCGTCATCGTCTTGCCTAGCTCATGCTCGATTGAGCAGATGGCGTTCCACCCGAGCTTGATCCGATATTCCTTGTCGCCAGCCTCCAGGGTGACGATTCCGCGTTCAGGATTTTCCATGTTGCCTCGCTCCTATCAGGGGTTGGTCCATGTGGGCTTGCCCGTGATTTTCCACGAGAGCGAGTCGGTCATGATGTCCTGCACGGGATTTGCGGCCTGGAAGCCTGTCAGGAAGGCCTTGAAGGTCCAGTACCCGCCACTCGGGAACACGATACGCCAATAGCGCGTGAGTCGTGCCTGGAGATCGGCAATGATGTTACCGCGCTCCGTGCCATCCTCTACTACCTGGCACTCGACAGAGACCTCCCCTCCGTCGACGAGCCCAGGAATGAACTCCTTATGATCGTCGGGGCTCTGCTGATGCGTCGCCTCTTGCGAGTCGACCTCGATGTTCGGGCCACTGATGTCCTTCATTTCGGCCAGGGCCGCGAAGTTCGTTGGTGTTGCAATGTCGCCGCGCTGAATGACGGTCCCGAAGCCTAGAGATGCATTGGTTGCTGACAATGCTCTTCACCTCCTTGGTGATATCGACCTCGCCTTACGACGGGATCCGGATAATGGCGAATTCGACCGCCAAGTTGCTAGCCTCGAGGTAACATTTCCCGTCGGATTGCCGAAAACCGGTCACGGGGATCGGGCCGAGCATGGCTATCTCACCGGCGCCTATGCTGTAGTCGGTGATGTCGCCCTCTCGATTGCACTGGTCGGTGACGCTCTCCACCGTCACCGTGTATGGATTGGCTCCGTCGGTGTTCCAAGCCAAGATCAACTCTCGGCCAGTCAGATCGAATTCATTCTTGTCCGCCGCGTCCGCCGCGTCCCACGAAATGTCAGCCGCGTCAGCGACCAACGGCAGGGCCGGGTAGTTCCCCGGTGGTTCTTGTACTGTCAGTTCGGTGCGCGCCATTTCTTTACTCCTCCTCGCCCCAGATGTTTATTTCAATCCGGAGCCTCCATAAGTCAGGGGCGTCCTCGTATGCGTCGCTGTCGGCCTCGACGAAGGCGCCCTGGATGACGACACCACCTGCGGTGCCTTGATACCCTTGAAATGCATTGCGGACGGCTGCGCCTAGCTCATTGGCCTTGGCATAGGTAGCCGCCCAGCAGTCGAGCTGATAGGTGGCGTCGTCGAGGTTCGACGAGCCACTCTGTGAGACCGGGCGATCTCCGCCCTGCCGCAAGTAGCTGATACAGGGAAGCTCAGGGTCTTGCCGGATGAAGCCCGGCTCTATCCGCTGCGCCACGAGCAGCAAGACATCGGCATCCCCCGTGAGGATAGCTATGATTGCCGCATACATCACGATAGCCGCCGCAGTTTCCGCTTCATCCCTTTACCGAGAGTCCCGCGCAGTGCGCGCTTCCGAATGCGGTCAGCGAGCTTGCCCAGCTCTACGCTCATCTGGCTCGCAAAGATGGCGAACACACCATCTGCCGTGGCGTCGAAGGCCCGCTGGAGAAACTTGTTGGGCCTCATCCTGCCGACCGCCTGCCCTGTCGAGCGCTTGATTCGTGCGGCTGTACCATCGTGTACGAGGTGCGCATGGCGGGCCGTGGCGGTGACAATGAGCTTGGCTTCTGACCGGCGCCGGCGCGTAGATTTTATGATCCCTATCGAGTCGCGCAACTTCTCATTGTCATCATAGGGATCTGTAGAATCACCACCACCCCGCGAGTTCTTGCCGACAGGCGCGGCTATCTTGGCCGCTGCAACCATCGGCTTCAATGCCTTCTTCCATGCCTTCTCCATGGCGGGACGAGCAAGGCCAAGCTTGGCCGCAATGTCCAGCCCGGCGATGAAATCTTCCGCCCCCGCGAAATGCAGACCAAAGGCCGCAGAGCCACGCGCCTTCCCGAGCGTCGCCATTACTCGGCCCTCGCCTTCGCGATGACCTTCAGCCACTTGCGCCTGCCGAGAGAGGAGATTGACTTGATGTCGTAGCTCTTCTCCTCGAAGACAACCCGGTGCTTCACGGCAATGTCAGTCCGGTACCGAATAGTAAACTCTTTGGTGACTGTGGCGATGGTCTGCTCGGCCGTGAATTTCTCATCGGCGCGAGCCTCGAACACACGGGCCCAGACGGTTGCATATGCCTGCCAGCATTTGAGGGGCTGCCCGGCTTCGTCACGGGACACCGAAAAAGCCTGAAGCTCGACACGTCGGTCGAGCTTGGGTGCCGCTATTTGCCCGCGGGTGTACATTGCTTTGCTTGCCTCACAAAAAGAAGTCGACCTTGAACCGAAGAATGATGTTCTTGATGGCTTGCTGTCGGCATTCGGTGCCGTCGTACAGATCGGCCACTGCATATTTGATGGCCTGCTTCAAGCTCTGCGGTGTCGTGGCTGCCCCGCTATCGAGGGGATAACCACACACGTAGGTGATGCGGACGCTGTTGGGCTCGTCGTATGTCGAGGGCCAGCTAGCATCCTGCGGTAGGTAGATCCGTCCGACATTGCTGAGGTCGTCCGGGGTCGTGCCGCCGCCGCTTGTGTCGACCACGTAATCGTCGTCGACCGTGAGGGTCTGCCACGTCCCGTCCGTGTCGCGATACTCGACGGACGTGACCGACTGTAGGGGCGGACGAGGAAGCTCAATCTCTTCTGCCCCAGGGAAGTCATTCAAGAAGAGCTTCCTCGTGGCCTCCACCAACTGACGACTGGTCACCTCCTCGATCCGTGACGTAGCCTCGGCTATTAGCTCCTCGATGGTCGTATCGGCGCCGTCTGTTTCGATACGCGCAAGAGCCTTCGCCTCGGCTACGGTCACCGGGTCGATAGTCGGAGGCGTCACCAGGATCGTCGGCTTCACTTCTTCTTGCCGCCCTTCTCGAGCGCCTTGGCCCGGGCTTTCTTGTTGGCGAGTTCGGCGGCATGCTCGATGGATCCCGGCTCGTCGGCCACTTCACCCCTGGACTCGTCGGCGCTATCGCCTCCCGGCTCGTCGGCCTTCTTGGGCTTGGCCTTCTTGGGCTTCTGGAATTCCTCGGCGAAGTAGGGGATCTGTCGGCCGGCTGCCTCGTCGAGGACGTCGTAAGCCAGCCCGCGCCGGATGAGCTTTTTTGCCTCCGACGTGGCAATGTCCTTCACCGATCCGCGCGCGCCGGCCTCGCAGTCATACATCAGTCTCAGCTTCATTTTTCCTCCGTCGGGTCGATAGGGATCGGCATAGGGGCGGACCGAGGCCCACCCCTACATCAATCAGAGAGTAGCGCTCGCGCCGACCTGGCTGGCGAGCCGGTGGCGTAGACCATAGCCCTCGGCGACGACCGATACCGTCCCATTTGCCGTCGTGGTGACCTTGGCGGCGACGTGCGAGAACCCCGAGCTGAGCTTGGACACGTCGAGGTCGACGAATGCTTGACACTCGTTGGTCGCGACGGTCACGGTACCGCCTACATCGGTGCTCGTGATCGTCAGGGCAACGTCGTCATCGTCGCCCGGATCGCTCGGGTACAGAAGGACATTGGTGGTCGACGCCAATGCCTCGACGCCCGGCACACCATAGACGGCATGGTTGACACACAGGACCAGGCCCGCGGCGTCGGCGAACGTCCGCGTTGCCACGGCGGTCGTGCCCTGCGTAAACGTGAGCCCGTTGATAACGACAAGGTCCCCTGCGCCCGCACTTGCGAGGGCCACCGTAGCCTTCGTCACAAGTGTGTTTGCGGTCACCGTGGCAGTTGCCCCACTGATCGCAGCCGCCGAGGTGCCATCCTCATCGGTCGCCTCGTAGAGCGCGATAATTGTGGTTTTCGTGGCCGCCATCGCTCCACCCATGAGGTGGAAGCAGGCACGCGGGAAATTCTTGACATTGATGTACCGTCCCGTGACGTTGGTGTTGTTCAGCGCCTGGCAGACCACGGCGACGAGGAACTGAACCATTTCGGCAAGCCGTTTCATTGCTTCGTCCTTCCGTCAGATGTTCGAGTCTCGGGTTCCCGGGAAAGAGGTAAAGGCGGGCCGAAGCCCGCCCGTTGTCACTTCAAGATCACGTAGGGGCTCACTTCGGTGCTGGCGTCTCCCAGCGTGAGCGGCTCGCGGCACCACCCCTGACCGTCGACGGACTTCACGATCTTGACGATGGTCTTGTTTGCCAGGTAGTCGTAGTGCGGGGACATCCCGATGAGCGGGCCGAAGCCTTCGCGGACGATGTAGTGAGACAGATCCAGGAGACTGAGATCGCCGAGGGTGCCGAGCACCGGAACACGGCCGCTCCACAGGAAGGGGATACCGTCGAGCGAGGCAGGGAAACCCTTCACGAGATTGTCGTCCGTGTAAAGGCGGTTGCCGCTGGAGTCCTTCATGTCCTTACACTGGACGAATCCGGAGCGACTACCTACCCACACACAAGCGTCCTGCGACTCGGGATACAGGGCTGCCTGCATCGCCAAGATATCCTCGTAGAGCCACTTGCTCGCGGTGTTGCGGGTGATCAGGATGCGCCCTGGCGTGTAAATGACACCCAGGGGCTTGCCCGCACCGTTGCCGCGCAGGAAGGTATAATCCTCGGCCGAGGCGAGTGCCTGACCAAGCAGATCCATGATAAATGCCTCGGCTGCCGGCGCATTGCGCAGGAGCTTGTCCGTGACTTTGCAATAGGCCGTGACCTCCTTGGGATCGAGTGTGATGTCCTCGATCTTGGCGTCGGTCTCGGTCATGGTCGCACCCTCGGCGGCCCACACGACAGAGGCGCCACCCTCGGCGCCGTCGCCGCCCTGCGTCAGGGCAGGGATGGTGAGGGGTGCGTCAGGAGAGGCTCCAGCCGGGATGACTCGCGCACGGGAGCGGACAATGCCGCGCTCGGAGGAAAGCTTGAGAAGTTGATTTACCATGACCTCCGGGGCCACGAAGAGACCGCCCTCGGCGCCGATGCCCATGGAGAATGCGCGCTTCTCACTGATGCCCAGCTCCATGGCCCTTGCTGCGTATCGGCGACAATGCTCGGCCATTCGTTCCGAGCGGGGCGCGAAGCGCATGGCCTCCAGGAAATCACCCGAGGTGCGAAACTCGTCCTGCTCGGCAGGCGTTACGGTCGGGTTCTGTGCGCGGATCTCGGGGTCGTTGGTCGGCGTCTGCGTGGGGTCCTGCCGCTGCGCTGCTACTGCTGCGGGGATCTCCTGTGCGCTACGGACTTCGCCCTCCATCGCCTGGAGACGGTGCTCGCGTTCTTTCTCGTCAAGCTCCGTACGGACCTCGGCGAGCGTCACTTCGATCTCGCTGAAGCGCTTCAGTTCCTCTTCGGTGAGCTGTCGCTTCTCCACCTTGATGAGGTCGAGCAGCGCGCGAGCCTCCTTGGTCAGCTCTTCACGCTGGCGCCGCAGTTCGAGAATCTTCTGATACAACATTGATCTCCATCCTCTCTTTATGCCAGCGTCAACAGACGGCGCTCGAGTTGTTCGAGCTGCTGGCTCCACGTTGCAGAGGGCTGCGTGCCCTCGGGCCCAGTGCCGCTGGTGGCACGAAATTCGTCGTATACTTCCTTGGCTGATCGAACGTCTGAAGACGTCGTCGGGTAGGCAGGGAACGTCACGGGGCCGACATCGTAGAGCCGGCTGACCTCGATGATGGTGCGGACGGGGGGATCTATCGTCTCGTCCCACTCCTCCTTCGAGAGCCGGAATCCGAAGCTGGATTCTCGAATGTCGCCTCGGTCCATGCTCACGATGAGATCGCGTGCCCACTGCGCATCGGGCGGATCAATCTCATACCGGAGGCCGTGGTCGTCCTCGAAGAGGCGTAGCGTCCCGGCGCTTGCCCTGCCGAGCACCTTGCCGTCGTCGTGGTTGTACAGCGCCCGCACGTCGTCACGGTCGAGAGCAGCCAGGAATGCGCCTGGCCGAATCTTCTCGCGGAAGCCTCCGAGGTCCAATGAAAGCTCGTTGAAGCGTGCGGCATAGCCCACAATCTTCGGCTTCCCGTCCGCGCTACGAACGATCTTCGGCTGGTCCCTCAGGGTACGGATTTCACGCTTCGGCTGCGCCATCAGGCCCTCCTTCGTCGTCATCTTGGGATGGGGAAGGTGATGGATCCTTGGGCGCCTGGCCCTTGTCGGCATAGACAAGCTGCCCGGCAGGAACCATGTTCATCGGATTCAGGAATATCTGACCCTGGCCGTCAGGCAGGGGATTCTTGTCGAACATTTCCCGCACATCGTCAGCGCACCACCAGCCCCATTGCCGACCAACCGCGAAGCCCTCATTCTGGGATTTGAAATCGCCACGCATTAGGCCGGCGAGATTGGTCTTGATGTAGAGCCCGGCTCGCCGTTCGTCACGAGTCAGAAGCCTGCGACTCAGCGCCTGGTCCCATCGAGAGCACCACGGAGCGTGTGTGTCGTTGGCATTGTCGATGTTCGAATGCTCAATATTGGTGTAGTGCGCGTGGCTGTAGTCCATCACCTTGTGGGGCTGTACGCGAAACCATCGGCATATCTCGGGGATGGAAAATGCTCGCGTCTCCAGGAACTGCGCGTCGTCGGGCGAGAGGCTCGTCTGCCGCCACTTCATCCCCTCTTCAAGGATCATATATCGGTGGGAATTCTCTAGCCCCTGGTGCTCAGCCATGGATTTTTGGAGCCGCCCGAAACCAACGTCTCCCAGCTCCGAGGGGTGCTCGAGTACGCCGGATGGCTTGACGCCATTGGCGAAAAACCGCGAGCCGAATTCCTCGGTGGCCATCGCGTGCCCTAGCGATTCCCGAGCCTGCCGAATGACCGAGTACCCTACCAGGCCATCAAAGCCCAGCCCCCTGTAGTGCAGCACCAAGTGCGCAGGCAAGATAACTTGCCGACCGCCGGGTACACACGTACGATACTGGAGCTGCCGAGTCAGCTTGTCACGCTCGGGCCACGTGCGATCCGGCAGGAGGGGCCACAGGGCCACAGGGAAACCCGCTGCGTCTCGCTGGATCTCTGCATACGCATTGCCAAATGTCACAGCGTGAGCGTCCATTGTCTCGCGGAACTCGAACCACGTCATCCCTGGGTTGGGATCGCTGAGCAAGTACACCACGGGGTGGTCGGTAATAACCTCGCGTGACTGCCCCTCCTTGCGAAGCAGATGTATCGGGAGCCCCGCCCTAGTGCCGGCATGGACGTTGACACAGGCCCAGACGGCCGAGAGATTCATTGCCGTGGCCTCTGTGACGACAGGGCCGGCTGCCGTTGCGGCGTAAAGCGAAGTGAGCTGTGTGCTCAGGTACGTAGCGGCGGAGAGCTTTATGCCGCGCACCTTGCGCCAGACCAGAGATAGTGCTCGCCGTACTCGACTGAGCATTAGCCTACCACCCTCACGTCGCGCCGCTCGTAAATGCTTGTTTCGTCCTTGCTAATGATAGCACGGCCAACCGCCATGATGTCTGCCACGACGCCATCAATCTTGTTTTCCCGGGCTTCCTTGACCGGGTAGATGTTGTCCTTTTTGTCCTCGCGTGCAACCACATTGCTTATCATCCAGGTCTGGACCGGGTCGCCGTTGTGGTGGTAGGTCCCGGCGATGACGCTTGCCTCGAGCTGCTTCATTGGCTCGGAGAATTCTTTGACAATCGCGGGGATCTCAACCATTGGCATGCCCTCTTTGGCCATCCGTGTCGCGAACTCGGTCGCCTGGAAAGGATCGTAGCCGACCGCTTCAATCTGGAAGATGGTCTTCAGCTCAACCAAGTCATCCTCGATAACCTCGAAGTCAATGATGGCGCCCTCTGTCTCAGTGAGCCAGCCCTCCTCGCGCCATTGTCGGTAGTGCTCGTTCTCCTTTTTTTCGATGGTATCCTCGGGGAGGTAATACTTGCCGAAGCTGTAGTAGTGCCACTTGAGGCGCTCCTCGTCGGGCGTCTTCGGGTTGTAGATGGGCCTTCGGAACAGGATCCGCATTGCCGCAATGTCGACTTTCGACGCAAGATCGAGACCTATCCAACACTTGCAGCCGACGAAGTCACTCATCGACAAGGAAGTGTCGGCGCATTTTCGCCAGGCAATCAGATCCATCCATGCGGTGTGGGTGCGGTTCCAGATATTGAGGTGGCGACAAAGCAGGACGTTTCGACGGCGGACATTTCGCAGCGCCGTCTGGTATTTCTCCTTGAGCCTTTCCTTGAGGACCGAGACGGCATAGTTCGGATTCGCCTTGATCCAGGTATCAAATTCCTCCCACGAATCATCCTTGTCGACCGTGTAGATGACGCAGAAGAGCTTCTCATTCTCGAAACCTTCGATCCGCTCAAGCACCTTCGTGACGGCGGTACGCTTGGCATAGCAGGGGCCGGCGATGTTCTCTCCAGCCGTCGTGATGACGACGCCCAAGGGCTGCTCTCTGGAGCCTGTGCCGGTCTCCATTGCGTCGTAGAGCACATCCTTGCGGTGCTCGTGATACTCATCGACGATGAAGCACGACGGGCTTGCGCCCTCTCCGGGATCCCCCACCAACGGCTCGAACTTCGCTGCCGTGTCCAGAATTGAGACGTTCTTGACACCTATCGTCAGGCCGTAATGCTCCTTGAACTTGGGTGACTTTAGGGCCATCAGACGCGCCGGGCCGAACACCTCAAGGGCCTGCTTCTCCTTGGTCGCACCGCTGTAAACCTCTGGACCTACCTCGCCGTCGGCGACGAACATCCACAGGCCGATGATGGCTGCCAGGGTGCTCTTGGCATTCTTGCGCGGGATCTCCCCATAGAATTCCGTGAAGCGGCGCAGGTCGTCGTCCTTGCCGACCCACCCAAAGAGCGTGGTGAGGATGAAGCATTGCCAGGGCTCAAGGTGTATTTCCCTCCTCGGATCGCCCACGGCGGGCTTGGCCCATTGCGCCTTGACGTGCACGAGGCCCTCGGCGAATCTGCAAATCCGATGGGCCTTCTGCTCGTCGAAACGGTACGGCCAATCAGCATCCGGTATGCGGGCGAGGTCGTCCACCTGCCGCTGGCAGGCGAGCCGGACCCACTTGCACGCAGGGGTGGTGCCCGAAAGCACGGCCACCACGTAGGCCATGGCCATTGCGACATACCTGCTCGGCTTACCCATCGAGATCACCCCAGTGATCATCGGCCTTGGCGGGATCCCACGAGCGTGTGCCCGACACATTTGTACGGCTGCTCGGAGTCATGCCGAACTCGGCGACGAAGGATCTCATCAGCAGCAGGGCTTTGTTCGCGATTGACAGGTACGGCGATTGCATAGGGGTCTCGTTCTTGGGGGACTTGACGACCATGCCGAATTTGCGTATTTGCTCCTCGGCGTAGACCCAGCGCCCGTACACCACGCAGTAAGCCTCGAGCGCAACGAGATCCACTTCGGTGAGGAGCCCGAGCCGGTGGAGGATGGGGGCAATGCGTAGCCACTCCCTCGCGGCTACGGCGTCTAGCGAATCCGGAGGCCTCGGTACGTCGTCTCGGATGGGGGGCTGCGGCTCGTCATGGTTGACGCGTTGCGGGTCGTGCTTGGCGGAGCCGGTCAGCTCCTTCAGGTTTTTCGGCTTCGGTGCCGGTCCTCTACGACCCATCGAGCACCGCCTTCTGGTCGGTGAGTGTCTCCCAGCGCTGCACTATCACGTCGCAGTAGCCGGGATCTATTTCGTGAGCGACACACTTGCGCTCAAGTTGCTCGGCGGCAATCAACGAAGTACCGCTGCCGGCAAACGGATCGAATATCAGGCCATCGGTGCAGTTCCCGATCAGCATCCGAATCCAGTCAAGCGGCTTGGCGTGGGAGTGCGCTGTGGCCCGCTGCGTGATGGGGAACTGGAAGATATCGGACAGGTGCTTGCCTCGCGGGTCGGGCGTGTACTGATAGCTTCCTCGGCTGTTCGTCGCCACCTTGGCTTCGCCCGGCTCTCCGTAGTGGGAGCCGTTGAAGTCGTAGTTGAGCGGCCCGTAAAGCAGGCAATACTTGCCTCGTCGGAGCGGCCTGCCGGGTGTGTACCAGGAGGTAACGCAATCCCAAGTAAAGCACCATGCTGGCGAGCCAAACGCACTCACAACATCGCCCAGGCGGAACCCATCGCAGAACGCAAGCACATTGGTAGCGTGGACTTCGCGCGCCGGGATTTCCTTGTCCCACGGCGGATCGAAAATGTAGCAGCCAATATCCTCCGGTACCGGAGCACGCAAGCTGTCCCCGCACAGCAGTCGGTGCGCACCCATCAGCCACAGATCGCCAGGCTTGGTTACCGGATTCTCTGGCGGATCGGCAGGAGGTGGAGCGCTGCGCGGAGCTGGCTGCACCAGTGCGTCGAGTCTCAGCAGTCCGCTAGGATCGAATTCCTTCAGCTCCACCAGCAACGGCTGGAGCGAGGCCGTGAAGTCACCCGCAATGTGCGGATTGTTGCACGTGATGTTGAGTGCTTTCTCTTTGATCTCGTCGAGGTCGACCACCACCACACGTGTCTCGGTGTCGCCACGAGCAAGTAGCACCCTGAGTCGCTGGTGACCAGAGACCACGTTGCCGGTGCGCTTATTCCAGACTATCGGCTGCACATTGCCGAAGCGCTCAACCGAAGCCGTGAGTCCTGCCAGGGATTCGCTGCTGATCGAGCGTGGGTTGTAGTCGGCAGGCGCCAGGGAGGCCAAGGTTTTCTTGCGTATGATCACGCGCGCGACCCCCCTGGGCCAAAACCTGCGGATAAAAAACTCGAGG
>JAGMDA010000250.1 GCA_023128935.1 Candidatus Eiseniibacteriota bacterium
GTCCCCGGCGTTCGGGACCGGCGTAAATGCGAAGTTATGCTTGCACGAACCCTAAGGCCGGACTACTCACCAAGCGCCGCCGAGGTCGGGTCCGCACACACTATACAACCCGCCCGCGACCGCCGCCCTTTGGCGGCAGTCTGCTGCCTACCCCGTATTCTTCATCACCTTCGCCAGGGCGGCCACTGTGCCTGATATATCCGCAAGGTCAGTGGGGACGATCATCGTGTTGTTCGTCTTGGCGAGATTGCCGAACTCGGCAATCCACTGTTCTGCGATTCGCAGACTGACGGCATCGCGTCCGCCCGGATCATTGATCGCCGCTGCGATTTGCCTGATCCCCGTGGCAGTGGCGACCGCAACTCTTTCGATCTCTGCAGCACGGCCATCCGCTTCGTTGATCCTCTTGAGCTTCTCGCCCTCGGAGATCGAAATCATCTCCTGGCGCTCACCTTCCGCGCGATTTATCTTTGCCTGACGCTCACCCTCGGAATGTGCAATTTCGGCCCGCTTCTCGCGCTCCGCGCGCATCTGCTTCTCCATGGCCTCCTGTACACTATGCGGCGGTGTGATGTTCTTGATCTCGTAGCGTGTAACCTTGATGCCCCATGGATCAGAGGCGTCATCCACGGCCTGCACGACTTGGGCGTTTATTGATTCCCTCTCGACAAAGCTCCGGTCCAGCTCGAGCTTGCCGATTTCACTTCTCATGGTTGTCATAGCCAGCTGCGTTGTAGCGAAGGTATAGTTTGCGATCCCGTAGGCAGCTTTCTTTGGATCCATTACCCGCAGATAGAGGATCCCGTCAACTTCGACAGATACGTTATCCTTCGTGATACAGATCTGCGGGGGCACATCAATCGCGACCTCCTTCATGCTGAGCTTGTATGCAACCTTGTCCAGGAATGGACACAGGATGTGAAAGCCAGCGTCCAGTGTCTTAGAGTACTTCCCCAAGCGCTGCACCACAAAAGCGGACCGTTGAGGAACAACCCGCGCTGTCTGGTAAAGGGTTACAATGGCCAGAAGGATAAGGACACCGACAACTACAACTAACATGGTACACTTGCCTCCCTCTTCTCGAACAGTGACCTGATCGCAGACATACGACCCGTTGATCCACTTGCGTTTACTCTTGTAGGCCGTCTATGTGTCTCCACTTCCCTCAAATGGTTGTACAGTATAGGAAATATTCTCCTTTGCCGTAATCTCTACGAGAGTGCCTTCATCAATGATCTCGGCGGAGGTTGCCTTCCATTCCGTGCCGTTAAAGTCGATCCTGCCTTCGGTGGAACCGGGAATGATCCGATGGCTGACTCTGGCGGTCTTGCCACGGAACTCCTCCTTATCGTCATAGGCACGAGAGCACGAGACCCTCCCCCTAAAGGCTCTGCTCATATACCTCCTGAGCGTGAAGAGGAGCACGAGCGATGAAAGCCCAAAACAAACAAGCTGCGCGGCAAGGGATTCCAGGGCTCCAAGCCAAACAAGAATTCCGGTAAGGACGGCACCGGCCCCGAAGAAGACCAGAATCACGCCCGGAATCACGAACTCCATAAGCATGAGTAGGATACCTGCAATGAGCCAGATGATCTCCGGCCGAATTGAGTCCATGCGGGAACCTCCTTGGTGGCGGGTCCATGCGCTCTGGTGGCTCGAGGGTATCTCAGTCTCCGACCGGGATATGCCGCAGAAGCTCCTCGTTTGTCGGGAACTCCTCGAGAACCTTGATCAGTGAGCGCATTGCTGCGCTTGGCTTGCGGCCGGCCAGCAGCCTGTGAAGACTTGCAAGGCGCCTGCTATCCTCCGGGCTGTAGAGCTTCTCCTCTCTGCGCGTCCCGCTTGCTACCACATCAATCGCCGGAAAAATGCGCGCCTCGGCAAGCGATCGATCGAGCACGATCTCGCTGTTGCCTGTTCCCTTGAACTCTTCGAAGATGATCTGGTCCATGCGCGAGCCTGTGTCTATGAGGGCAGTGGCAATAATTGTGATTGACCCTCCGTTCTCAATATTGCGCGCGAGACCGAAAAATCGACGCGGTATCTCCAACGCACCGGCCTCCAGCCCCCCCGACATTATGCGTCGCGTGCCCGACCCCTTTAGATTGAACGCTCGCCCCATGCGCGTCAGGCTGTCCACCATCACGACGACATCATGACCACACTCGAGCTCGACTTGGATGTGCGCGAGGGCCAGCTCGGTGAGACCCACATGCTGCTGCACTGTCTGATCATTGGTGCTGGCGAGAACTTCCGCCTTCACAGTCCGTCGAAAATGGGTGACTTCCTCAGGACGCTCATCAATGAGCAGCACAATGATCCGCGCCTCGGGATCATCCGCATAGATGCCCTGGGCAATCTTCTGCAATAGGGTGGTCTTGCCGGCCTTGGCGGGTGAGGCAATCAAGCCTCGCGTCCCCCTAGCGATGGGTGCCACGAGATCTACGATTCGCGTGGTCAAGTCACCTGATGCAGCGAGGTTGAACCTCTCAGATGGGTCTACCGCCACAAGATCAGCAAATCGTGTGCGGTTTTGGTAGGCTTCGGGTGACAGGCCGCAAACAGTCTCGATCCCAGCAAGTTCCGGGCTGGCCTGGCCCTCCCGGAGCGGACCTGTCAGTGTTGCGCCGTCGACGAGATCATACTCTCGAATCAGTGCAGCTGGCACGCGAACCTCATCGGGCCCGGGCCTGAATGAGCGTTTTGGATCGCGCAACACGCCGGCTGGCCCAGCGGCTCCGTCTCGTCGGGATCCATGTCCTGCCCTGGCCTTCTCCAATGGCCCAAGGGCTCGTGCGCCCTCGGTTCTGTCGTCATCGGTGAGGGCTCGGCCTCTTCCATCTACTCCAGGCTTCCGGGCCCATCGAGCTCTTTGGGAGTACCCGGTTCTGCCAAGCCTTCTGCCCTTTGTGGTCTCGCCATGGTATCCGTTCGCCCTGGATCTACCCGCTTGCCGGGAACCCCCGGCAGCGCATTTTAGGACACCTGTGACTACATCCGCCATGCGTACAGATCCCCCGCACCCCCCACTCACCATCTCGGCCATCTCCCGGCCTTCAGACATCTATGCGGGCACGGCATTCCACGACCGGCAACAGCATCCATCGCTCCACGGCAAATAGTAATCACCCGGCAGCAAGGTGACAAGCGCCGATGCCTTAGCGCGCTCCCACCAAAAACCGCGATCCCGGGTTTCAGGTCATCAGACGGATGGGACCACGCCACCGGAGGGACCCCAGCGCCCGGGGGGGCTTGTGGACGGACTTACCGCGCCGTCAGATTGTCCCCTTTCGGAATGGATATCCAAAGTTGTATCATCATGCGTCTTGTACTGGGTGGCAGGTGAGCGGCACAGGCGGAGCCGCAGCAGGCGGCGGGGTCGAGTGCCTGCGCCCGTGCGATAGGACGGGCCGCAACCGGGGTTGGATAGATCTTGGAGCGGCACCTAGGCCGAATTTCTCGCCAGGGCTTGCAGATACGCGGTCGCAGCAGAGGATCGGTGAGAAGTTGTGGCTAGCAATTGGCGTTTGGAAAAGCAAGGACAGGAGGCGAGAGGAAAGATGCGGCTCATCAGTCCCCATGGCGGCCGATTGATCGATCGGTTCGTCTCAGGTAAAGAAGCAGAAGCACTCGAGGCGAAGGCGCCCGGGCTTCCTCGGATCACACTAAACTCACGCGAAACGGCCGACCTTGAGATGATCTCCGTCGGCGCCATGAGTCCGCTGGAGGGCTTCATGGTCAGAGCGGACTATGAGGGCGTCGTTGAGAGAATGCACCTGGCGCGCGGGGCTGCCTGGACGATCCCCATCACACTGAATGCGCCGGCGGAGCTGGCCGGCGGCATCCAGGAGGGAACCGAGATCGCCCTCTATGATGAGCGCGGTCAGTTCCTGGCTGTCATGGAAGTGGAGGACAAGTTCAGGCCGGACAAGATGCGCGAGGCCGAGATGGTGCTGCGCACCACAGATGATGCTCACCCGGGCGTGCAGTACTTGAAAGGCACCGGTGAAGTCTACCTTGGTGGGCCGATCAAGGTCGTGCACAAGCCTGGGCACGAGGACTTCACTGACTTCCGTCTCGACCCGAAGGAGACCCGCGTGCTCTTCAAGGCCAGGGGCTGGGAAACCATCACGGCCTTCCAGACCCGCAATCCGATCCACCGGGCGCATGAGTACATTCAGAAGTGCGCACTGGAGATCGTTCAAGGTCTCCTGATCCATCCTCTGATGGGGGCCACAAAAGCCGATGATATCCCGGGCGATGTGCGTATGGCCTGCTATAAGGCGCTCCTGGACAACTACTACCCCAAGGACCGGGTGGCCCTCTCCATCTTCCCGGCAGCCATGCGCTACGCCGGCCCGCGGGAAGCGATCTTTCATGCCCTAGTCCGCAAGAACTACGGTTGTACCCATTTGATTGTGGGGCGGGACCATGCGGGTGTTGGCAAGTACTACGGGACCTACGATGCCCACCACATCTTCGCGGAATTCGATCGCGATGAACTCGACATCACGCCGATGTTCTTCGACCACTCCTTCTTCTGCAAGAGGTGCGGCAACATGGCGACCATCAAGACCTGTCCCCATCCTTCAGAGGACAGAGTGTTCCTGAGCGGTACGAAGGTACGCGAGATGCTCTCCCGCGGTGAGGACCTTCCCGTGGAATTCACCCGTCCGGAGGTGGCCGAAGTGCTGATGCGTGCAGCGAGCAAGTAGGTTGGCAGGGGACTGCATGGAACCTGGGCAGTGCGGCCACGAGGGGCTCATCCGGGGCCTGATCGCTGGCGGATGCGAAATAGTCCGCAAGCGAACCGAGGCCGATCGCCGATAGATGGGGAACGGATCACGCGTGAACGGGGATTGATCCCGTTCAGAGGGGAACTAGGCGACAGGAACGCAGTAGATTGAGCAGCACAGGCTCGCCGAGCAAGGAGTTGAAGATGAGAAAAGGTTGCACGCTTTGGTTCACGGGGCTCTCTGGATCCGGCAAATCCACGCTTGCTCAGGCGCTGGAGAAGAAGCTGAGGAATCGGGAGGTCAACGTCGAGGTGCTCGATGGCGACGTTATCCGCACCAATCTGAGCAAGGGACTCGGCTTCTCCAAGGAGGACCGTGACATCAACATCCGGCGGATAGGCTTCGTCTGCAATTTGCTTACGCGGAACGGCGTTGTGGCGATCGCGGCAGCCATCTCACCTTACAAGGCGATCCGCGGTGAGAATCGCGCGCTTGTCGGCAAGCGCTTCGTCGAGATCTACTGCGAGTGCCCACTTGAAGAACTCGAACGGCGCGACCCCAAGGGTTTGTACAAGAAGGCCCGCGCGGGCGAGATCAAGGGCTTCACGGGAATCGACGATCCCTATGAACCTCCCGAGCATCCCGAAATCACGATCAACTCCATGACGGAGACGAAAGAGGAAAGCCTGGCGAGAATCCTGCGCACCCTTGAGTTGATGGGTTTCATTCCACCCGGACCCGAGGCGACCGAGATCCCTCCAGACGAGGAAGAGACGATCAAGAAGAAGCTAGGTGAACTAGGCTACCTTTGATCCCCAGGGCGGCAGGAGTAATTATGGAGCCTGGGCAGGATCGAAGCCATCATATGAACCGCTTGTGTCGCGGGATATCCCGGCACGAGACGAAGAACGCCGATTGGTGCAAGATGGATCGAGATGAACCGAACACCTCCCATCGTAGCCGGATGGGTCGAGATTGGCTGACGGGCTACCCCTGGCGCGGGGCGGGTAGGATTGCCGCGCTAGTGGCCTTGGCCGCTCTCCTCCCCGGCTCTGCTCAGGCCTATGTGGGCCCCGGCGCGGGATTCGCGGTGGTCGGTTCCCTCGCCGTGGTCCTCGTGACTTTCATCTTGGCGTTCATCGCGATCCTCACTTGGCCCTTTCGTGCTGTCTGGCGCGCGATCCGAATCCGGCATCTCCGCAGATCGACCGATACGAAGCGAGTCATCATCCTGGGCCTCGATGGCCTGGATCCGGTACTTCTAAGGCGCTGGATGGACGACGGGCAGCTCCCCAACTTCAAGAGACTGGCTGAACAGGGCACCTTCCGGAGTCTTGCCTCCTCCGTTCCGCCCATCTCGCCGGTCGCATGGTCCACATTTGCAACGGGCGTGGACGCCTCGCGGCACAATATCTTTGATTTCCTGAACCGAGACCTGAAGAGCTACCTCCCGGTGCTATCCTCCACGGACATCCGGCAGCCAGTCAGAACGCTGAAGGTTGGCAGGTACGAGTTCCCGATCAGCAAGCCGATGGTCCGCCTGTTGCGCAAGAGCAAACCCTTCTGGCAGATTCTGGGCGAGCACTATGTGCCCTGCCATGTCTTACGCATCCCAATCACCTTCCCGCCCGAACAGGTGTCCAATGGAGTACTCCTATCGGCGATGTGCGTGCCGGACCTGCGCGGAACGCAGGGCTCTTTTACCTTTTTCACCACCGACAAGGAGCGGGCCGAAGCATTCGAGGGCGGCACTGTCATCCACGTCGAATCCCGTGGGGACACGATTGAGACCGAGATTCCTGGCCCACCCAATCCCCTCACGCGTGACCACGAGGTCATGAAGATTCCCCTACAGGTCTGCGTGGATCGCGGAGCCAGAAAGGCAAGGTTCACCGTTGACGGCAAGACCCACACGATCGGCGAACGCCAGTACAGCGAGTGGATACGGCTGAAATTCAAGTCTGCCTTTGGCCAGAAAGTGCGTGGCATTGTGCGCTTCCGTGTCATGGACTTCGAGCCGCATTTCAACCTCTACATGAGTCCGATCAATCTCGATCCCGAAAGCCCGGCCATGCCGATTTCCTCCCCGGGCTTCTTTGCACAGTACTTGTCCCGCCTGAATGGTTCCTACGCCACGCTCGGGCTGGCCGAGGACACCTGGGCGCTCAACGAGCGGATTACTGATGAGGAGGCCTTCCTCGATTATACGGCCCTGATCCATGAAGAGCGCGAGAAGATGTGGTTCAACTCGCTCAAGAAGAACAGGAGCGGATTGAACGTGATCGTCTTTGACGATACTGACCGTATCCAACACATGTTCTTCCGCTACATATCGGATCCCCATCCAGCAAACCGAGACAAGGACACGAAGCGATTCGAAAACGCGGTATTCGAGGTATACCGCAAGGCAGATGATGTGGTAGGTCGCACGATGAAGTATGTCGATGACAAGACAGTCTTCTTTGCGATCTCCGACCATGGGTTTGTGCCATTCAAGCGCGGCATAAATCTCAACTCCTGGCTGATGCAGAATGGCTATCTCGCCGCTAAGAACGGGAGTGTCAACCGCTACCTCGACGGTGTGGACTGGTCCCGTACAAGGGCCTACACGTTCGGTCTCACGGGCATCTATATCAATCTCAAGGGACGCGAATCACGGGGGACTGTCGAACGGAAGGGCCAATACGCTGCGCTCAAGAAAGAATTGATCGCCGGACTGAGCGGACTACGAGATCCGGAGACCGGGAAGGTAGGCATCCTCCGGGTCTATGACGCAGATGAAATCTATCACGGCCCCTATCGACACAATGGCCCGGACCTCGTGATCGGCTACAACCGGGACTACCGGGCCTCCTGGAACGGGGCCGTGGGCATGGCCAACGACGAGGTGTTCGAGGACAACACCAAGAGCTGGAGCGGGGATCATTGCGTTGACCCGCTCGAGGTTCCGGGAATCTTCTTCTGCAACCGGGTGATCAAAACCGAGTTTCCCGGACTCGTAGATTTCGGCCCCACTGTTCTGGATCTCTTCGGCGTGCCACGGCCCGCATACATGACCGGGATCTCGCTGTTCGACAAGGAGGCATGCGCCAAGCGCACCTCACTGGTCGACGCCTATTTCCCGTCAGGCAGGCCAGCGATGCTCGCAACCGACCCGCCTGGAACCAGTAGCGAAACCACCGGAGGGGAAGACCCAGGGCAGCAGGATCGCGGGGAGGCTGAGCCGGCCGCACCGACGCCATCGGGAAAGCCGGCGACCTAAACGCTTTGAGGAAACCGCGATGCGCAAAGAGGAACATTTGATGGGCTGGAAACCACAGCAATCCTCTGGAACGCGCCTTCATGGGTGGTGCCCCCCCGGATTGCGCCCCCTCGTTGGGCTATCCGCCTTGCTGGGCCTGACCATCCTCCTGACCGCTGCCCATCCATGGAAGCTCCTTCCCCGCGACGCCCTTGCGCAGGATGCGCAGACGACTTCAGCAAGGATCAAACGCGTCATCGTGCTCGGCATTGATGGCGTCGACCATAGGCTCATGACCAAGTGGATGAATGAGGGGCGCTTGCCGAGCTTCCAGCGCCTGAGCCAGCAAGGAGACTTCAATCCACTGCGCACAAGCATGCCCCCCCAGAGCCCGGTGGCCTGGGCCAACTTCATCACCGGGATGAATGCCGGCGGACATGCCATATTCGATTTCCTCCACCGCAATGCCCGGACCTACCTGCCCTTCGCTTCCATGTCGGAAGTGCTGCCCGCGGAAGGGAACGCTTCCTTTCTTGGCATCCCGCTCCCCGGCAAGGTCCGCTTGCCCTTTTCCAACTATGTCATCCCCTTCACTGGGGGCACGACCAAGAACCTGCGCAAGGGCACCGCTTTTTGGGAGATCCTGGAGAGCCACGACGTCCACTCCATAGTCCATCGGATACCCGTGAACTTCCCGCCCGTCGGCGGGGGCGCGGTCACACTCTCCGGCATGGGAACCCCGGACATTCAGGGAACCAATGGGACGTACGCCTACTACACAACGGCCCCCGGTGAGGACTACGAATCCGCATCCGGTGGGAAGATCTTCCCGGTGGACGTAGTCAATGGCACGGTTGAGGCCAGGCTATATGGTCCTCCGAATGACTTCATCGACTACGACCGGATACAGAAGAGGACCGGTCGGCGCGTGCCCTATCAAGAACGCAAGGCCTCCATCCCTTTCACGGTTTACGTGGATGCAGAGAAGCCAGTGGCGAAGATCGTCATCGATGGCATGGAGATCTTCCTTGAAGAGGGCGTTTTCAGCCCATGGGTGGAGCTCAACTTCAGTCTCCTGCCCACACCAGGCTTCATCCGTTGGGTCTGGCGTGACCTGGTCAATGTGAAAGGCACGGTGCGCTTCTACCTCAAGTCCGCCCAACCGGACTTCGGGCTCTATGTCACGCCGATCCAGATCAGCCCTATGCATCCAGCTCTGCCAATCAGCACACCGCCCGGATATGCAGCCGAGTTGGCCGAGGCGATCGGGCCTTACTACACCCAGGGAATGCCGCAGGACTCGAAGGCTCTCGACAGGGACATCTTCAACAATGCCGATTATATGAAGCAGCTTTACATCATCCTGGATGAAGAGACGCGCATGGCGGAGTATGAACTGTCACGTTTCAGGGAAGGTTTCCTCTTTCTCTATTTCTGTTCTATTGATCAAACCGGGCACTCAATGTGGCGGACGATGGCCGGTCAGGAAAACCACCCTGCATATGTGAAAGAGCTTGATGATCCATACAAGAACGTCTATCCCGAACTGTACGAGTACTTCGATGACTTCCTGGCACAGACGATGGATAAATATATCGATGAGGAAACCTGTCTTTTCATCGTCTCCGACCATGGCTTCGCAAGCTGGGAGCGAGCGTTCAACCTCAACCGCTGGCTCTACGACAATGGCTACTTGTCGCTGAAGGCGGGGACGGCACCCTCAAGTGTGTCTTTCCTCCAAGGCGTGGATTGGAACAACACAAGGCTCTATGGATTGGGAATCAACGGACTCTATGTCAACCAACTCGGCCGTGAGAAATACGGGGTTGTTCCGCCTGGACCTTCCAAGGACGCGCTGCTGAAAGAGGTGGCCGCAAAATTGGAGGGGATCATTGATAGCAAGACAGGAGAACACCCGATTTCCAAGGCCTATCTGTCCCGGGAGATCTACAGCGGTCTTCACGTTGAGGAGGGCCCCGACATCCAGGTCGGCTACCATCGAGGGTACCGGACTTCGGATGCGAGCGCTGTAGGCGAACTCGGCGAAGCTTGGCTCTCTGACAACACGCGGCGCTGGAGTGGAGATCATTGCCAGGATTACCGGGAGCTGCCGGGAATCCTCTTCACGAATTTCCAGGTCAAGAAGCCCGAGCCAGCCCTCATCGACATCGCGCCAACGGTCTTGAAGTTGTTTGGGGTCACGCCACCAGAGGAGATGGAAGGGCGGCCGCTGTTCTAAGGGCTCGCGCAAGAATAACTTCCCGTTTTCGGCGAGGACCGCACCGTCGAGGACGAGGCGCG
>JAGMDA010000251.1 GCA_023128935.1 Candidatus Eiseniibacteriota bacterium
GCACTCTTCCGAGTTCCCCGGTAGCAATCTGGTCAAGTCGTGAACGGAGACCCTTGCTGCCCCAGGTCTCGAACCGGGTGGGCAGCCAGGCTCCCCTGCGCAACTTGTGGTCATAGAGCCGGAAATCCCCCACCCGTCTTCCAAGAGGAGACAGAGACACCGTGACCAACCGCAGCACTGCTCCTGTTTCCTCGTCGAAGTAGATCGCAGGGAAAGGCTCTTTCCGGCGTAGAGCAGACGGATGCGCCTCCTCCGGGCTGCCATCCGAGGTGACGGCTTCCGTTCCGCCCACCATCAGGCACCGGTGACCTTCCCATTCCACGCCGCGCGTGACCTTCGTCGTATCGATGCCGAGCACGATGAGTGTTTCGCCCAGCCGCTCCCTGCCCAGAAAGGGCAGCATATAGGTCAGAAACAAGGTCCGGTGGACGGGCATCTCTTCCATCGGCTGGGGTTTGATCTGCACCGTCCGGCCATGGTTGTAGATGATGATAATGCCGCCAGCAGTTGGCGAGAAATCCAGCCGCGCCAAATCCGCGCTGGCGATGTGTGCAAAAAACGCAACAGCCCTGTCCCCTGCACCCGGGGCCTTCCAGCGATCTTCGAACCCAAGTGAATCCCCCGGCACCCCCGTGACTTGCGCCCACCACGATGTACCGCGGTCTTCCTGCCCCTCGCGCCCGCACCCCCCTGCCAGGACGGCAAGGATCCCGATAAAACACACCAGGATCCATCTGGCCCTTTTGACGGGTTCCCTCTGTCCTGTTCTTCCGATTACCATCGATTCGATCTGTCCTGCTCTGCTCATCCTTCCAGCCCACCTCTGTTTGTCCGCGCGCCTGGCCAGGCGTTCGGCCCCAGGTACAAACTACACGGTCGTTGCACGTTCAAGCTCCCCGTATGGCCGGGCTTCTGGTAAGCCGCCGTAAGAGCGCGAGGTTCTTGCGGTCCATCCCGGCCTGCTTCGGTGTCTCGATCACCTTCATGACTCGCGCGAACCGCCCGTCCCTGAGAATCCAGCCGAAAGGCCGCTGGCCGATCTGCCCTTGGCCGATGTGCGCATGGCGGTCGACCAGCGAACCGCAGACCGCGGTGGCATCATTCAGGTGGAAAATGGCGATGTTCTTGAGCCCGATCAAACCTTCCACTTGCCTCCACATTTCCTCATATAGCCCGCGGTTGCGAAGATCATAACCTGCCGCAAAGGCGTGGGCAGTGTCAAAGCACACACGCAGGCGGCTCGCATCTCCGGCCAGGTCAATAATGTGGGCGATCTGCTCGAAGCGCCAACCCAGGTTTGAACCCTGGCCGGCCGTGTTTTCCACGACCGTCTTCACCTCAAAGCCCGCTGTGGACGCGTGGATCTTCCGGAGACTGCTGGCCACGCGCCGCAGTCCGCGTGCCTCCCCCCCACCCATGTGTGCTCCCGGGTGGAACACAAGGAGTGCAACGCCCAGGGCCTCGCACCGCTCCAGCTCCCGGATCATCATGCGAATCGAGCGCTCGCGCAATGCTCGCTCGGGGGAGGCCAAATTGATGAGATAGCCGGCGTGACTCGCCACAGCAATAGATCCCAGGGAGGCGCGGGTTTCACGGAACCGCGCGATCTCCTCCGGTATGAGCGGTTTCACACGCCACTGCACTGGGCTGTGGGTGAAGATCTGGAGCGCGTTGCATCCCAGATCCGCCGCGCGGAGGAGGGCCTTGTGGAGACCTCCCGCAATGGAGAGATGAGCCCCCAGGATCAACGGCGATGTGGATCGGAGTGGCACTGGTCGCATTGGGTGGAAAGGCCAAGCTTCTCGTGACAGCGGACGCAATCATCCCGCACTGCGCTCTCGGCACTGCGCACCGCGATGCTCTTCTGCAACCCATCATGACAGACACTGCAAGCCTCCAGGTGATGACAGGCGCCACAGGAGATGCCGGCATCCTCGGCATGGAGACCGTGGGGAAAGCTTACGATAGAGACGCCATTGTGCCCTGTGACGAAGACGCAGTCCTCCGGGGCCTTGGAGACTTCACGGTCGATCGGGCCTCGCTCGCCGACTAGATCCATGGTTTCAATGTCCTCCAACATCGAAGTGAAGAACGCCTCCTGTGTCTCGCGTCCGAGTTTGGGTGAACGGCTCAGGCCCATCGAGCCGCCTCCTGATGCCCCGCCGACATGGCACTCCGTGCACCCGGTACGCCCGGATGCTTGCTCATGACAACGAAAACATACCTGGTGAAGGGCGGTACCGGAATCGCGGATGAGCATCTTTGTGGCCTGCTTCTGATGGCATTGACCGCAACCTTCAGCGTGATGGCATTCACCGCAACTCAGTTCCAGCCCCTCGATGTGGAGGGCATGATCGAAGCTGACGCGTGTTCCATCACCGAACCAGGTTTCATAGGTAATCGTCCCCGGGCTCTCCGCATCAGCTTGGGCTTCTCTGTCAATCTCGATTGTTTCATCCAGGATCGATTCGCGCAGATCACGCTCACGCCCCGGCCCAGCCAGGGCAACAAGGGCATGGACCAGGATGAGCAATATTCCAACCAGAGCAACCGATGCGAGCAGTCTGATTCGCATACCCAAAACCTCCCCAGCCCTTTCTCATACTGGGCCCAAGACCCGGTAAGGAGTCAGGGGCCTTGTCTCCAACCCCGCAGCTGCCTAGGCCACACTCGCCTGCACAATGGCCGCCTACGCCACGCTCGCCTTCCCCGGCTCGGCTTCCTCCTTTGGGAAAACGGGGAGGAAGCGTGTGATCAGCCCGAAGACCAATGCACCCGCAACAACGACGAACGCAGAGATCCAGAACTCCTGCCAATTCGGGAAATAGGATCCGCCGGTCCCACGGATGATGCCCACCAGACTCACATTGATCCGGTTCAATACCAGGCCCAAAACCACCATCAGGGCCGACGTAAAGAGTAAGGAGCGCTGCATGCGTGCCCGCGCATTGAAGAGAACGAAGAGGGGCAGGATGAACAGAAGCATCTCCACGATGAAGAAGATGCTTTCATAGCTGCCGGTAAAGGCGTGTCCCCAAGCACCCCGCTTGCCCAGATCCTGAACCTTCACAATCACATAGAAGAGGTCGATGAATGCCAGATAACGCCCCAACTTGGATAGAAGCTCAAGCTCCAAACCCCGTTTCATGAGTTTGGAACTGAGGAAGGCCTCGAAGATCACCATGGCTGCGCCCACCGTCAGCGCCGAGAGGAAGAACAGTACCGGCAGCATGGGCGTGTACCAGAGTGGGTGAAGTTTGGTGGGAACGATAAGAAAAAGGCTTCCCAGGGACGATTGGTGCAAGGTCGAGAGGATGATCCCGACAATATAGAGAGGAATGGCGATGCGGCGCATCATGCGCAATGGCGCCTCCGCACGCAGACCCTCAAAGACAACCGGCAGTAATTCAAGGAAAAGCACTGTCGTGTACAACATCACGCACCATGCTACCTCGAACATCACCGAATGAGGGTTCCACCAGAAGATGGCACGCCAGATGTTCCAGGGTCTCCCGAGGTCGAAGAGCAGCCCCACGATCACAATGATGTAGCCCAGAAACGCGGTCAGGATCGCCGGGCGCACTAGGGGCCGGTATGCCTTGTCCCCTGCAATATGCACGATGAAGGCCATGGTGAACCCGCCGGCCGCTAACGCGACACCAGAGACCACGTCGAATCCAATCCAGAAACCCCAGGGAATCTGATCGCTCAGGTTCGTGACCGCACCCAACCCGCAGGCGAAGCGCCGCACGGCAATGATCAGTCCGCCCAGCAGAATGATGCCGACCAGGAACCAGCCAGGGGTCAGCCTTTTCCTCAACTCCAGCTTGAGCACTTCAGCGTCCACTACCATTGATCCCCCAGATTCTGATCTCTCACTCCCGATCCATCGATCTCAGGCCAAGGTCTATTGGTCCTGTTCCTCGCAGGGACGCTCACTATCCTTCGCCAATCGCATGCGCCGATTGACAAGCCAATACAGCCCCCCGAGGAAAACGCCGCCCGTGAGCACAATATTCGGGATCTTCTCTTGCACAACCCAGGTCAGATCCGGTAGCGCCTTGTGGGGAACGTCGGTCCTGAATCCCAGCTGCTCGAACGGAACCGGCGAGAGCATCAGGACGTCCGTGCCGCCCCCCTCCCGCTCCCCATAGATATGGTTCACATACAGCTCGGGGTGGGCCTTGATCCTCTCGCGGGCGATCCGCAGGAGGACATCCCGCGGGCCGAAGCGGGTTGCGCCGGTCGGGCAGACCGCGGCGCAGGCCGGCTCCTGGCCCTTATCCAAGCGGTGATAACAGAGGATGCACTTGGAGACGACCGGGGCCAGCCTCTCCCACGTGTAGCGCGGCACCTGAAATGGACACGCCGTCATGCAATAGCGGCAGCCGAAGCAAAGACCGCTGTCGTAAACCACCGGGCCATCCGGCCGTTTGGTCAAGGCGCCCACGGGGCAGGCCGATACACAGGCGGGCTCCTCGCAGTGCATGCACAGCTTGCGGTAGTGGAGTGGCTCTTTGCCCGCGGCTTCGTGAGTGAGCACGACAGTGTAGTTACTACCGTCCAAATCCTGAGGTGGAGATCCGGCCGGATCCGGCTGGGGCAGATCATTCACCTCGCGGCACGCGTCCGCGCAAGCACCGCACCCCACGCACTTGGTAAAATCAATCAGGAGACCTTTGTGCATCTGCGACCTCGTCGTCGGGAAATGGAGGGCTGAAGCTGGCAAGATCATCTCCCAGCTTCGCGAAATGAAGACTGATTCTAGCCGGTATGACGCCCGATTCCAAACATTCCTTGGAACCAACTGCGGCGCGCAGATACGCGCAGTGCAGCGGATAGCTCGTGAGGCATCGAGCAAGCAGTGGGCTCGCCTCTGCCGTCGGGCACCAATACTCCAGCAAGGAGCTTGGCAAAGGCATGCCAGGTCTGCTATCCATTGGAGGTAAGTTGGCCGGCGCGGGTTCCGATAAGGCCTGTGCGACATAACTGCTGCTCCGTTCTGCCGTTACGAGGTTCATGTGACCGCACGGAAGAGTGACAAGAAGAAGACGAAGAGGGAGCGGGAGGATAATCCCTTCTGCCTTACCCCGGCCAGGCCAGCAGCTCGGATCCGGCCCGACCATCGGGCTATCGATAAG
>JAGMDA010000252.1 GCA_023128935.1 Candidatus Eiseniibacteriota bacterium
TCCAAACCATCTGCAGAGCCGAAAGACGAATCCGGTTTCCCGGGGTCTCCGATGGTCTGAACGCTGAAAGTAAACCAAGTCGATCCTTTTCATCACGATGAGAGCAATTGTGCGAATCAGATCTGGGATGAACCGCAGTTTCCCCCGGAAAACTTTGGTTCTGCAGATGTAGCCGAAGGAGACATCCCACCGCATGGCCCGGAGTTTCGGGACGACCTGATAGCAGCGGTAGCGCGAACTGCCGAATCTCTCGTCACCCTTCGGTAAGAAGAGGACTGAACCCTTACTTTTCACAGCAACTTCGGGAGTGGCGAGTTGAGTTCCACATCCATCCTATTTTAATGCTTCCTTGGAACTGAAGGGCCTCTCTAACCGGAGCGCGCGGGCGATGGCCGCATCATCATTGGTGAGTCTTCCGGCAATCATGCGTGCCAGCAGATCGCCCACGCCGGGCCCAAGCATGAATCCCTGACCACACATGCCGACGGCGATATAGTGGTTCTCTGGTCCCACATTATCCAGAATTGGTGAACCGTCTGGCGTCTGAGGGTAGTTACCGCGCCAGGTCCGCCTGACCTTCAAGTTGGCCAATCGCGGATAGAGGTCAACCATTCTAGAGGCAATCAACGGGAGAAATGAGGACGTCTCTTGCGTTGAGTAACCGAGGATAGGGGGCTCGGGCGTTAGGCAGAAGACGATCTGGCCGGTGTCGTACTGAAAGAAGTAATAGTTTGCGGAAGCCGGGGATTGCCGTAGGTCAACCACCATCGGGTTGAAGAAGCGCTGCACGGGCTCCGTGATCCCCGCCTCGTGGCAGTCAGGCTCCACTGGCAAATCCACTCCGGCGAGGGCTCCGACTTCCTTGGCGAGCGAGCCGGCGCAATTGACGACCGCACCGCAGGCAAATTCACCCCGGTCGGTTCTTACACCGGCAATTCGATTGCCAGTGATGTTTAGCCCCGTGACCCGCTCGCGGAAAAGGAAATCTGCACCGAGGCGCCTTGCTCGCCTACAGATGGCGTAATTGCTCTCCATCGGGTTGGCGCTGCCGTCTTCAGGTGAATAGGTTCCGCCGAGGAGCCCGTGGGGATTGATTCCCGGCACGATGCCCTTCAACTCATCGGGGCCCAGCCAGCGGATGTTCAGGCCGCGTGCCTGCTGCTTGGGGATCATGCCTTTCAGCAGAGACGCGACCCCCTCATCGTAGGCAACATATGTGTAACCGCCTTGGAACCAGCCAATGTCATCACCGTAACAGTCCTTCCAGGTTCGAAACGTTTCAATGGAATGCAGACAGAGTGAAACTTTGGCTGGTTCGCTGTGCGTTGCGCGGATGCCACCAATAGCGCACTTGTTATTCCCCTGCCCCGCTGATGAGTTGCTGTCGATACAAAGGACCGAGATCTTGTGCTCGGCAAGGCTCATTGATAGGGGCGTTCCAACACTGCCCGCCCCGATAACAATGACGTCGTATGATCGCTTCACTCTACCTGCTTTCTCCCGGAGAAGTAGCCAAGTCTCGTTTCGGCGAAAAGCGGCCTTTCGGTAAACGGGGTGATTTCTCCCTCCGGGATGCCCTCCTCGCGGCAGATCCGTACGATTAGCGCCTTGCAGGTTTTCCCTCCGCACGCACCGAAGCCAGCGCGCGTCAGAGCCTTGAGTTCATTGAGATCACGCAAGCCGTTTCTCAGGTGATCGCGGATCTCGCCAGCGGTGACCCTTTCACATCTGCATACAATAGCGTCGTCTGGTGTGCAGACGCTCCAGGCCTCTGCTTCTGCGTGCAGCTTTGCAGGATCTTGTATTCTAACGCCGACAATTCGATTGGCGATGTCGGCCGGGGTTTCGAGCTTTAACAACAGTGTGCGCGGAGTTCCTGGGGGCTTTTTTATCTCGCGGAGCACTGCAGTGCCGAGTGGCTTTCCTTCCCGATTGGTGACGGTGACCTCTTGCCCGACTGATAGTATCCATTCGCCAAATTCAAAGGGGACCGTAACTGTCGGCGTGTCCTTTGATTTGCGCCAATCCACTAGAGTAACGGCGAGACCAGGGCAAATGCTGACGCACTTTTCACAGCCCACACAAACGCCATCGAACTTTGGCAGGCCGAGGATCGGATGGCCGTCGGTGCAGATGAGGCCCTTGGGGCAGACGGTCATACAAGGATTGCAGGGGATCTCCTGGTTGCAGTGGAGAATGGGGTACACGCCTTCCGTTCGTTCTGGAACCCTATAGGGGTGAACTTTGCCACCAGGACTCTTGAGGATCTCGGCCTTTTCCTTCCAATCGTCCTTAACTTCCTGCGTACTGGCATTCAATGCCCTCGCGATCTCTAGCCCCCGGATCCTGCCGGAGAACATGGCCGCACTGGCCTCGGCAATTTCCTCCGCATCGCCGGCCAGAACTGCGTTCATGCCGTATTCCTTCGCCTTGAGATAGAACTCATTTACGGGGTCCAGCCCCACGGCGACGAGGAGGGTATCGATCCTGAAGGTCATCTCGGTGCCCATGATTGCGCGGAAGGAATCATCTACTTGCGCGATCGTGACCGCTTCTACATGTTCACCACCATGAGCGGTCAGGACCGTGTGCTTGGTATAGATAGGCACGCCAAAGCGCTTGATCTTGTCGGCGTGAACAAGGTACCCACTGCAAACGGGTAAAGCCTCGGCGATCCCGATAATTGTCATGTCTGCCTGCAGGGCGTGGTAGGCGGCAATCAGCCCGACGTTTCCTCCTCCAATGACAAATATACGTTCTGCGCAGCGTACAAGGTCGCGGTTCACGAGCGTCTGGAATGCACCTGCGCCATAGACCCCGGGGAGGTCGTTCCCCGGAAAGGAGAGGAACTTCTCTCTGGCCCCGGCTGATACCAGGAGATACTTGGGCTTCACGATCCTGTAACCCTCTGGGAGCCGGATGCCCACAGTACGGTCGCTGAATACCGCCAGGACAATGCCTTCCAGCCAGACATCTATGGAAGCAAGCGCCGCAATCTGTTCCGACAGGAGGCGGGCGATTTCTATGCCCCTGGTTCCAGCATGGCAATCTGCCACGGATCCAAAGAACTTGTGTGTTTGGAGGACGAGCTTCCCGCCCAGCCTGTCCTTGTCATCAACAAGGATCACTTTGAGCCCCGTGCGACCAAGTTCTACTGCGGCGGCCATCCCAGCCGGGCCTGCACCCACGATAAGCACATCCGTTTCGTGGATCTCAGGAGCGTTCACGTCGGGCGGATCGGTTTCGAGAAGCTCCGGCAATCCCTCAACGCTATGGAGCTCCATCCCTTCCTTGAGAGGGACGATACAGCTCTTCAGGGGGACTCCGTCGATGATCAAGGCGCACTGTGAACACTGACCATTTGCGCAGTAGATTCCTTGGGCCCCGCCGTCCTTGTGATGGTGGCCGAATATGTGAATACCGTTAGCAAAGAGGGCGGATGAAAGAACTTCTCCTTCACGACCCTCCATCACGTGGCCATTGAAGGTGAATTCCACGCGCCTCCCCTCTGGGGGGATGATGATGGGGTGCCTTGTGATCCGTCCTCTCGCATCCGCAGGTGACACGCTGGGTCAGCCCTCCGCCTATTGATTTGGCGCGCTCGAGCCACATAGCCTACACCCGGCCAGCTCTTCCAGGCAATCCCCACGGCATTCGCCTCATGGTATTCGTCCCACGGCATGCGCCTCACAGGCATTCCGCGCGACATTCCCGGAGGATCTGGGATTCCCCTGCGGGCGCCCATCTGCGATCCTCTCCCCGCCAGGCGCGAGGCCGGCCAAACCAGGAGTAGCGGACAGTTCCATGGGGTGAGGTTGAATTCAAATACCGACTACGGGCGATTCCACACAGGTCGCGTGAGCATCATCAGTGCCGGACACGCGGTGCACGATGTGTATACGGCCTTCCTGGCGCCCCTCTTGCCTGCATTCATTGAGAGGCTGGCCCTCTGCAAAGCCGAGGCGGGCTTGTTGACGGTGTTCCTGCAGGCACCATCCTTGCTTCAGCCTTTCATCGGTCACCTGGCTGACCGCGTGAGTCTGCGCTACTTCGTCATCTTGGCACCTGCGGTAACGGCCATGGCAATGAGTTTCCTGGGCCTCGCTCCGAACTACGCTGTGTTGGTATTGCTCCTGGTCGTGGCCGGGGTGAGTTCGGCTAGCTTGCATGCGGTAGGGCCGGTGATGGCGGGGCGTGTCTCGGGGAGCAGCCTCGGCCGTGCGATGGGGTTCTGGATGGTGGGCGGTGAATTGGGTCGCACAGTGGGGCCGATCGTGATCGTTAGTGCGATTGGACTAATGACCCTCAAAAGTACACCCTTTCTCATGATTGGAGGGCTAGCGGCCTCCAGCGTCCTCTACGTCCGGCTCAAGGAGGTGCCGGGCCGGGCCCCGGACTCTGAGGGCGGACTGCCTTGGCGTGGGGCCTTGAGGACGATGCGCCCCCTACTCCTTCCGCTGACAGGCATTATCATCACCCGGTCGTTCATGACCTCGGCGCTGACGACATACCTGCCGATTTTCATGTGTGAGGAAGGCGCCAGTCTCTGGTTTGCAGGGGCTTCGCTGTCGGTTCTCGAGGGGGCGGGTATGGTCGGAGCGCTGTTGGGTGGCACCGTCAGTGACCGCCTGGGGCGCCGCTGGATCCTCTTCGTCTCGACGTTGGTCACGCCGTGCCTTATGCTCGCCTTCTTGGCTGCCGATGGCTGGCTCCGGCTCCCGCTGCTGTTATTGATGGGCTTCGCCGCGCTCTCGGTGTCCCCGGCCATCATGGCGATGGTTCAGGAGAGCTTTCCCGAGAACCGGGCGCTGGCCAACGGCACCTATATGTCACTCAGTTTCGGTATTCGCTCGGTGGTCGTTGTCGTGCTGGGTTGTCTTGGGGACCTCTTTGGTTTGAGGCTTGCCTTCGTTGCCAGTGCCGTCATCTCCTTTTTGGGATTACCACTCATCGCATTGCTGCCAAGCAGACGCGCTCGATCGAGGGATTGATTCCGGAATGCAGGAAAGAGATGTCACGCGGCAAGTTTCCTCTTCGCAGATCCCTTCCACGGTGGGAGGGATTTCGACTCTCCGCGCTTCACACCAGCCAGGATTCTGATCAGTTGACGCAGGAAAACGGCGTCAATGTCTGTCGGCATCTCCCTGCGTATATTGCGCAAGGCAGGGAACGAGGCGCAGGCCCTTCGTGCTGGCTTGTCTGTCGTCAGCCCATCGAAGATATTGGCCAGGCCGGCGATCTTGGCGTATTGGTGGATCTCTGAGGCTTCCAATCCGTAGGGATAGCCCGTGCCCGCACAAGTCTCGTGGTGCTGCAGGATAACCGCAAGTGAGGAATGCGCGAGGCGGTGGCTTTGCTTTAGAATCGCAGCTCCTCGCTCAGGATGGGTTCTGTAGATCTGCATCTCCTCGTCGGTAAGGGGTTCGGGTTTATCGAGAATCCGGCGGTCGATTTGCACCTTGCCGATGTCATGCATCAGCAAGCCGGTGCCGAGTTCCCTGAGTTCCGGTGTGCTGAGGCCCAGCGTTTGCCCCAAGGCAAGGCCGATGACGCAAACGTTCACAGAATGGGTGTATAGCTCGTAGTCGTCCGACATTAGGGAGAGCATGTTCGTCAGGTTCTCTTGATCATAGAGGAGGTGATCAACGGTGTTGTGAACCATTGCCTGTGCGCGGAGCATGTTCTCGTCAGACTCGGGGTCCTCGAAGATTTCCTCGACCAGGCGTGAGGCGCACGCATATACGATGTCCGACCCTTCTTCCTTTGGCAGGTCTGGGTTGTGGATGATTTCTGTCAGATTGCCCTCTAGATACCGCGTGTATTGATTGCGATCCTGTGCGGCGACATAGAGGTTAGCCACTTTGCTCCGCTGAAGCCTTGCTTTCTGATCCTCGCTGAATACCAGATCGCCCTTTCGATAAAGGACATGTTTTTCGCTCCGGGGCATCCAGATATATAGGTCGAAGCCGGTGATTGCATCTATCCTCAGGTTCTGCAAGGAGATGGCGAAGTACTGTTGAGTGCGGGCGAGGATCCGTCCGGTCTGTTTATCCTGATTCCCTTGACCCGCAAGGGCATGCTCCGGGTGGGGATTGGGATTCTTGCTGTTTTTCATCTGCTCATGGTCCCCTTGGGGCAGCCACTGCCCAGGCAGGTGTCCATCGGAAAGCACCCTATCCATCCTTCGGCCCTGTGGATTTGCACATGAGCACCAACCCTCCGGCGTCCCTGGATCGAGCGTCTGAGCGGCAACCTGGCCAGTAACTTGGCGCAACGCAGCCATATGGGGACCCGAGGGGATGCGACTCCATGGTGTCTCGCCGCAGGGCCATGGCACTTCATCCCGCTCTGCGGTGATGGCATTTGGCCTTGCTCGGCTCCGTAGGCGTTGTCTAGGGTGAATCCGAGGGACATCCAAGCAGTACCAGTGGCAACGCGGCTGCAGAAAGGGCGCCTCTCACGAGGGGCCGGAGCTTTCCTCGCGGGCGGGGGGCCTCAACTGAGGAGAGTATGGCTGGACGTCGGGTGGTTGTAGTTGGAGGGGGCGCTGCTGGTTTGATGGCTGCGGGAGAAGCCGCCGAACTGGGGGCGGAAACCCTCCTGCTCGAGAAGATGGATCGTCCGGCACGCAAACTCCGGATCACGGGTAAGGGACGCTGCAATTTGACAAATGTGGCTCCCTTATCAGCTTTTCTGAAGCATTTTCGACCGAATGATCGCGTGCTTCGCCGGGCCTTCTCCCAGTTCTTCAGCAGTGATCTCATGGCCTTCTTTGAAGGGTTGGGGGTTCGGACCATGACCGAACGAGGCGGGCGGGTTTTTCCAGTTAGCAACGAGGCCCAAGAGGTCGCGGAC